>NZ_JAAHGK010000924.1:0-3143 GCF_010672505.1 Okeania sp. SIO2B9
TGTTAGTTCTCTTGATGATTTTTTTGTTGTTGAATAATAGCTATTTCAGCTTCAGAAAAACTATCAAGAGAACTAACAACCACCTGTTCCAGATAAAAATGCTGGCAGTCGTTAAAATTAATCTCATAATATTGGTGGTTTATTCTCATCTGCATATCTTAAATATCACTGAGAAATACATTATATTAACACGGCTAAAAGATGTTAATTTCAGGCGGATTTGATATAACTTTACGATCGCTAATCAAGTGAACCTGATATTGGTGGTTTATTCTCATCTGCATATCTTAAATATCACTGAGAAATACATTATATTAACACGGCTAAAAGATGTTAATTTCAGATCGTTTTGAACTGAATATTATAAATTTAGCAGCAAAAACAAGTTGTTATTTGACATAGAGTAATGATGAATCAAATTACAAGGGAATGTTTTTCCCACTATTCTCTCTCTTGGTCAGCATTCCCTCTCTTGGTCAGCATTCCGCAAGCGAGCTGGCGTCGTCGCGGGGTCTGACCGCTTGCATCTGTCGCCAACGCGGGGTGGCACCGCTATTTCCTGCTATGTATTTAAACAACTTAGTCCATTTCGTAAATTTCAGTATATTTAACTAGCTATCAGCTTTTTAAGCTTGGATTAAAATCCCCTTCTAAACTTTAGAAAAATAATCTTGCTGAGTGCTGAGTGCTGAGTGCTAACCGCTTTTTTAATGTAGAATATTTTTTTTCAATAGCCTAAAATAGAATTACAGACAAAAAAATAAATCTCATATAAATATACATTGCGTTAAGGATACTTAGGGAAAATGTTTTTTCTAGGAATTGGATTCTTAATTCTAGGTCTAATATTAGCAATAGTAAGCGGAATATGGGGCTTAGTTCAAGCTTTTAGTGAAGGCACATTATGGGGTGTTGCTTATTTATTTATTCCTTTTGCTTTTGTCATTTTTCATCTAACAAATTGGAGTCAGAGAAAAATCAGAAAAAATTTTATCTTGATGATAATTGGTTTGATTTTGTCTCTTGTAGGGAGTGGAGCATTAGGAAATCATATAACTAATAATTTTGTGGTTAATTCTGCTAATATTCCCGAAAATCCAACTATTACTACTAACTCCGAAAATACTTCAACAAAGATAGAAACAACCGAAGTTATTTCAGACCCATTTATAGAGGGAATAAATCTAGCAACAAAAGCAGCCGAACTTGATCAAATAGCTAATACTCAAACACAGTGGAATGAAGTAGCGATAACTTGGCATCAAGCTTTAGTTTTAATGAAAGAAGTTCCTGAATCTCACACTAAATATGAGGTAGCCCAAAACAGAATTGATTTATATCTAAATAATCGAGAAATTGCTAAGAAAAAGGCTAGCTATTAACGAAGTCAGAAGTCAAAACTCAGAAGTTAGAAGTTATTTTTGGAGGGTTGTTCAAAATCCCCATTATAAAAATATTTCACCTTCAAAGGAAGAATTTTAGACTCAATTACTTTGATAAATTAGGAAAAATCAGGAAATGCGTAAATCTAAATTAATCTTAGCAACAATTGTCTCATTATTTTTGGTTAATGAAGTTAGTATTAATCCCCATAGTAATGACATCAGCGAATTAATTAATACAGATACCTCCATTGCTTACGCAGGAAGAAGAGGAGGAAGTTCGAGTAGAAGTAGTTCTGGAAGTTCAAGTAGAAGTAGTTCTGGAAGTTCGAGTAGAAGTAGAAGTAGTTCCCCCAGTCGCAGTAAACCTGTCCGTTCCCAGTCTCAACCTCGTAACTCAAAACCCAAACCTACCATAAATAATATAGTTAAACCGACCAATAACAATCGCCCCACAACAAAACCAGTCCCCACTTCCGGTAGTAATTCTCAGCGCAGTGGTTCATTTTCTCAACCTAGCAACAATACCAAACCAAACAATAATACTCGCCCCACAACAAAACCAGTTCCCACTTCCGGTAGTAACTCTCAGCGCAGTGGTTCATTTTCTCAACCTAGCAACAATACCAAACCAAACAATAATACTCGCCCCACAACAAAACCAGTTCCCACTTCCGGTAGTAACTCTCAGCGCAGTGGTTCATTTTCTCAACCTAGCAACAATACCAAACCAAACAATAATACTCGCCCCACTACCAATAACACCAACACTGGTGGACGGACTCGCAGTGGATCGTTTGCTCCAACTACAAAAAAACGTTACTCTGTGGAACCTGCTACCGGACGACGTTATTATACCCGTCCAGGAACTCAAGAACGTTATTATCAGGAAGCAGGTACAGGGAGATTTTATTATGTACAACCAGCAACCCAACGACGTTACTACATGAATATTGATAATGGGCAACGTTATTTTATTGATAGCAGCACTAGACGATATTATTACGAGCAACCTGGTACAAATCGATTTTATTATGTGCATCCAACTACTAGAGTCCGTTACTATTACCAACCTACTGTCCACGAACGAGTTGTTTACAGCTACTACGATGGACCCGCAACAGTTTTACCAATGTTTCTCACTATACTTTTAATTGGAATTTTGCTGGTATGTATTTTTTATGTTTTAATTATGGCGATCGCTCCTGCTTTTGACGGTCGTCGAGAAGTATTGGTAGCTGAGGAAGATGAATATATAGAAGTTATTGAGGAGTCACCAGGATATGTGGAAGTTATTGAGGAAACATTGCCAGTTGCAACTATACCAGAAGATTTGGTTAATGATATTGTAACTGTGAGTAAGTTACAGGTAACAATGGTTGCACCAGCAAATAATATTCAATCTAACTTAGCAAAAATGAGTGAGGAGATCGATATTGATACCCCAGAAGGTAGAGTAGAGTTATTATTGATGTCGGCGATCGTCCTGCTGCAAACGTGATCAGTCGCCCGCCATCCGGCAGCCTGTCATGCACCGCCTTTAACAAAGCTGCGACAGTATCGTCGGAATGGTCATAAAGCACGCGGATCAATGAGATCGCATCGGCGCCAGCAGGCAATGGATCATCGCGAAATGAGCCTGCATGGATGGACACCCTGTCCGTGATTCCATGCGCATCAAACCGCCCGGGGGCATGCTCGACCACTTCTGCAAGGTCAAACAAGGACAGTTGCAGATCCGGCGCGGCCTCCGCGACCGCA
>NZ_JAAHGK010000925.1:0-3141 GCF_010672505.1 Okeania sp. SIO2B9
CAGTAAATTTCAGGATAGTGAGGTAAAGTTTAAGACTAATCTATAATTTTTATTCATTCCCTATTCCCTATTCCCTATTCCCTACTCCCTAAAATCAATAAATTTTGTATCTTATCAGCTAGAAAACTGCTGTCTAATACCATTTTAAAAAAAAATGTTACGAATAATTTGGCTGATTAAAAGATTTTATAGGAGATGTCCCTTGAACTAATATAATGTTCGGTTGAATACTTATAAATAACTGCTGTGAGGAGTCAGGAGTCAGGAGGAAAGAAAAGAGGAAAAGAGGAAATATTGGAGGAAAGTAAAGATAATTTCAGTATTTCTTTGGTACTGTTAGTCCTTAAATTTTATTTATCAAAATAATATGGGTCTAAAACCCCCCTTTTAAGGCGAAATATTTTTGGATAATTGCTCAAATCCCCGTTACAAAAAGAACTTCTGTACGTCGCCAATCCGGCGACTCCCCTATCTGACTTCTGACTTCTGACTTCGTTAAAACTGACCCGTCCGAGCATGATATAAAAAGATAATTTCTGACCTAAAAAATAATATTGAAGCCATTCATTCTGACTCCTGACTACTGACTCCTGACTCCTAAGAAGTAACCTAGTTATTTATAACAAATATTTATCAAACTGCTATAATAAACTATTAGTCTCAAATAAACGTTCAATTTTTGACGATTTGAATCTACAGTTCACAATTATATCCAAATAAATATGAGTCTGAAAAAGAAACCAAAAAATCCTAATAAGCGTCAGATAGGCAGTGCATTATTAATTTTGGCAGGTCTATTATTAACAGCATATTTATTAATGCCACGTCGTAAACCTCCTCGTGTTCCTTACAGTGTCTTTATTCAACAGGTAGAAAACGGACAGGTAGTGGGAGTTCAAGTAGATGAAGAAAAAATTTTATATCGTCTCAAAGGAGAAGAAGGTAAACCCGGACCTTTACTTACTACTACTCCAATAAATGACTCCCAACTACTTCAGCGTTTAGAAGATAATAAAGTTTTATTTCAAGCTGCACCACCTCAAAGTCGCTGGGTTGCTATTCTCTTAAACTGGGTAATTCCGCCTATCATATTAGTCTTAGCATTTCAGTTTTTTATGAATCGCGGTTCTCAAGGTGCTCTGTCAATGAGTAAGAATAAAGCGAAGGTTTATGTTGAAGGAGAATCAGATAAAATTACCTTTGCTGATATTGCTGGAGTGGAAGAAGCAAAGACAGAATTAACAGAAATTGTAGACTTCTTAAAATCACCTCAAAAGTTCACTGAAATTGGAGCCAGAATTCCTAAAGGTTTATTATTAGTCGGACCTCCTGGAACAGGTAAAACTTTATTAGCAAAAGCAGTGGCAGGAGAAGCAGGAGTAGCTTTTTTTAGTATATCTGGTTCGGAATTTGTAGAGTTATTTGTTGGTACTGGTGCTGCTAGAGTTCGTGACTTATTTAAAGAGGCAAAAAAGAAAGCTCCTTGTATTATTTTTATTGATGAAATAGATGCAATTGGTAAGTCAAGAACCAGTGGAAATTTTCACAGTGGCGGTAATGATGAACGAGAACAAACTCTCAATCAATTGTTAACAGAAATGGATGGTTTTGGTGCTGGAGATTTAACAGTTATTATCTTAGCTGCTACTAACCGCCCAGAAGCTTTAGATGCTGCTTTATTACGTCCGGGAAGATTTGATAGACAAGTATTAGTAGACCGCCCTGACTTATCTGGTCGTGAAGCAATTTTAAATATTTATGGCAAAAAAGTTAAATTAGGAGAAGATGTAGATTTACATAAAATAGCAGTGAGAACTTCTGGTTTTGGCGGTGCAGATTTAGCTAATCTTGTTAATGAAGCTGCTTTATTAGCTGCTAGAAATCAAAGGCAAACTGTGGCACAAAAAGACTTTGCTGAAGCTATTGAAAGAGTAATTGCTGGTTTAGAAAAAAGAAGTAGAGTTTTGAGCGATCGCG
Organism: Okeania sp. SIO2B9; assembly: GCF_010672505.1. Classification (NCBI taxonomy): domain Bacteria; kingdom Bacillati; phylum Cyanobacteriota; class Cyanophyceae; order Oscillatoriales; family Microcoleaceae; genus Okeania; species Okeania sp. SIO2B9. The sequence continues at coordinate 1,978 of NZ_JAAHGK010000925.1, forward strand.
AAAAGAAAATAGTGGCTTATCATGAGGTTGGTCATGCTTTAGTTGGGGCGATAATGCCTGGTAGTGGTAAGGTGGAAAAAATATCAATTGTGCCAAGAGGAATGGCAGCATTAGGTTACACTTTGCAACTTCCTACTGAGGATAGATTTTTAAAAGATGAACAAGAAATTAGAGGGCAAATTGCTACTTTTTTAGGAGGACGTGCAGCGGAGGAAATTATATTTGGAAATGTTACTACTGGAGCTTCTGGAGATTTACAAAAAGCTACTGATTTGGCCGAACAAATAGTAACTACTTATGGCATGAGTAAAGTATTAGGACCTTTAGCTTATGAACGGAGTGGTAAAGGAGGATTTTTGGCGAATGGTGGGATTAATTCCCGTCGTTTATTGAGTGAAAAAACTGCTGAAGCTATTGATAATGAAGTGAAGGAAATTGTAGAGAAAGCTCATCAACAAGCTTTAGATATTTTGAACCATAATCGAGATTTGTTGGAAAAGATTTCTCAGCAAATTTTAGCACAAGAAGTGATAGAAGGTGAGGAGTTATATAAGTTATTAGGTCGGGCGCGATCGCCTTGGGAAAAGCAGCTTCATTTGAGCTAAGTAAAATTCTTAATGACAGGAATATTAAAGAGGAGATAGAAGCTTGGTTTTTGATAAACTGGGCTTTTATACTCATGTTATTTAGTTTCGCAAAACTACCAGAAGGAAAAAATAATAAACTATTTCAGAAACAGTTAATTTATTTTTTTTCCAGAAATCATCATAGTCTAAAAAAGTAATTAATTCGCCATTAGCAGCATCTATTCCTGCGTTGTAAGAAGCACCGCTACCTTTACCTAAAATATATTTGATATCTTTATAAGATTGAACAATGGATGTCGATCGCTCGACCGATAGTCAACTATAATTAACTCATAGTTAGAGTAAGTTTGTTATTTTACACTATCAACTTTTGATAAACTAATCAATCAGCCAGATTCACGCTTTCCACTAATGCCTTTTAAACTACTGCCCTCAACATGAGTTTGTAGAAGCATACGCATTTGTTCTGGTTGAATTTTTCTACGATAGTACAGGGTGTCAAAAGTATTGGTGTTTGCGCAGCATTCCGCAGGAAAAGTTTCTCGGCATTCAGAACAATAATATCGTGGACTTCCAC
>NZ_JAAHGK010000926.1:0-3140 GCF_010672505.1 Okeania sp. SIO2B9
TATTTTTAGCGATCGCCTGATGGTCTGTGATGATAACTTCTTGCCTATGAAGCTAATACACCATTTTAAGCTTGACGCGCCACTAGATTTTAGCCGTATCTAAAATGGTGCGTTACGACGGATTGTTAAATACCACCCGCAATCTAGATTTTAGCCGTCTAACGCACCCTACAAATTTTGCTATATGTGGTGGTTATGCGTAAGTTCTGAATTATTCAACTACTCATTCAAACTACCATCAGGCATAATTGCCCCTTGCAAATTTGCCCCTTGCAGATTAGCATTTTCGATATTTGCTCCTTGTAAATTGGCATTTTTCAGGTTAGCTCCCTTGAGTTTAGCTCCCTTGAGGTCAACACCCATTAACTTAGCACCAGTCAAATTTGCTCCTACTAAGTCTGCTCTCCTGAGATCAGCATCTTTTAAGACTGCCCCCTTGAGATCTACACCTCGGAGATTAGCACGACTCATCATTGCCCCACCTAAATTCGCTCCTCTTAAATTCGCTCCTTTGAAATTCGCTTTAGTGAGTTTAGCATCTTTAAGACTAGCACCTTGCAAATTAGCAGCTTGCAAATTAGAATTCATCAAATTTGCACCAGATAAATTAGCTCGTCGTAAATTAGCATTTTCTAATACTGCCCTCATTAAAGTTGCTCCACGAAGGAAAGCTTTTTCCAATTTGGTATTTTGCAAATTAGAACTCATCAAATTTGCTCCCTCTAAACGAGCGTTAGACAAATTAGCTTGCTGTAGTTTAGCTTTAACTAGGTTTGCTCCTTGCATTTGTGCACCTTTGAGGTTGGCATTTTGCAATCTAGCTTCCCTGAGTTCGATACCTCTCAAATTAGCTTTGAATAAATCTGCTTCTCGCAAATAAGCATCTTCAATTTTGATAGCTGCCAAGTCAGCACCACGAAGGTTACAACCTTGGCATTCTCCAGTTGTTTGTAATTGCTCAACTGCACTCTTACCTGAGATTTTTTTGGTGACAATTTCCTGTTGAGGTCTTTGTGTTTTCGAGAAATTAGTTTGTTGTTGTTGCTGTCGAAACACTGTTAAACTAGTAGCTAATATAGCAACAGCTGTAATACTAGCCATTCCAAATATAGCAGATGTTTTTACAGGTTTCATTGCCATCGTCACATTCTTAAAATTAGCAGCATCACCAAACATGGGAATTGGTTTGAGTGCGGCTAAAGCTGCTGCTGCATTTTCAAAACGGTCTTTGCTATTGGGAGACAGCATTTTTTCTAGCCACATTGTGAATAATGTACTCAGTTGTGGCATTAATTTTTTGACATTAAAACTATAGTTGCGGTCTATTAAGTTTTTGACCTCTGTACTAGGAGTACCTGTTAGCAAACAGATCAAGGTTGCGCCTAAACTATATAAGTCAGAATTTATAGTAACAGTACCATTTAATTCTTGTTCTGGTGACATAAACCCTGGAGTACCACTTATAGCATCACTTAAAATATCTTCTCTTCCTATGCGTGCAGAACCAAAATTAATTAAATGTGCAATAGGGAATCTTTCACCATGGGAGTGGGTATCAACTAATATATTTTCTGGTTTGATATTACCGTGAATAATTGGTGGAGTTTGCTTTTGTAAATAAACTAAAATTTCTAAAGTTGAAATCGCAATTTGCTTGATTTGTTCGGGAGTAAAACTTCTTCTTTCTGCTAAAGAATTGCCTTTTTGATATTTTGTAATTAAGCAAAATCCTTCGGTGGTTTCTAAAGAGTCTACATAATTGGGAATACGAGGATGTTGTAGTTGTTTGAGAATTTCTACTTCTCGTTCGTAAGCTTCAAACCCTGCCCAATTTGCATCACTATCTGCAAAACGAAATTCTTTAATGACCACCTCTTGGTCTTGTTTGAGAGCTAGTCCCTGATATGTCACTTCTCCTTCGTTTTGGTGACGTTCTATTTCTCTAATAATTTGATAGCCGTGGCTAGAAAGGTCTTGGTTCATGTTAATAGTACCGCCGTTTTTTTCTACCTGTAAATGGGGTGCTAATGCAATAACTCTATTTAATAATTATACCATATTTTTTATTGAGTAGCAATTACAAATTACCGCTATTCCTCATTTTGGCAATAATATTTAAGAATTATAATTTTTTTTTGATGAAATAAAAATTAGGTACATCAGAAGTTATTTAGTTACTTAGTTAGCTGGCAAACTTTTATTATACTTGTACTTAATTATGCTAAAAATAAGTGGCATAATCGAGCTATATTAATTGCTGTTTATAGCTAAAGTATTTACAATAAATTTTTTCCTAAAAATGGTATTTTTTTATACTTTTTATACAATCGTAAGTATCGATATACCTGAGAGACTGTTTTTGATTACCTAATTATTGAGATGAGTTGAACACAGTGCTAATAAATTTCAAAAGGACTCTTTTATGGTAAAATAATGCAAAACAATTTTGAGAAAAAGAGGTTTCTATGACAGAACAAAATGCTCGTGATTTATTTAAAGCTGCCTACGAACATCGCTACACTTGGGACTCTAATTTTCCCGGTTATAGTGCCGATATTGAACTAAAACAAGGGTCAGAACTGTACAATGGCCAAATTTCGATAAAAGCAGACTTCAGTGTAGAAGTCACAGGTATCTCAGACGAGGAAGTACAACAAAGCGTTTATACTCAATTGCGGGACGTAGTTACTCACCGCAAACGTTCATCCTTTGAAGCATCCCATGGTAAAAATAACTTCAGTCTAGGCGATCAGGATGAAACTGGTGCAGTTGAAATTCTTGTCGAAGGTGATGCGATGGGGTCAAATTACAAGGTTAGAGATCGGGAAATTTGTCTAGTTAGTCGGGTAATGGGCCGAATGGCTTTCGTAATTAATACTCACAAAAGCTTGGATACAGGAGAAGGTTTTATTGCTACTCACTATAACGCCATTTTCCGCAACCCTCAAACCAATGAAATCATCAGAGAACTAGAGTTTGAGGACAGTTATGAAAAAATTGGCAGTTACTACATAATGACTCGTCAGGTAGTCTATTCTACAGAAAAAGGTCAAGTAACAACAACCGTATTTAACTACTATAATATCAAATTGCTAGAACCAGCTGTTGTGCAGAAACAATCTGAGCTTTTGGTCTATTTT
>NZ_JAAHGK010000927.1:0-3139 GCF_010672505.1 Okeania sp. SIO2B9
TTATTTAGCCAACTCTAATTCAGAGAGTTTTTTTGTACTCAAAAAATTACAATCTAGTTTCACGCCTCAAATAGAAAAACTAGATTGTAATTTTTTGAGTACAAAAAAACTCTCTGAATTAGAGTTGGCTAAATAAATGTAAAATTTTAATTAATCAAAGTTTTGAGGACTATTATCAAGATTTATAAAGTACAACAAATAAGCTGAATTTAGTGTCAAAATTCATCTAACTTCTAACTTATGACTTCTGACTTCGTTAAGTTAACCATGTAGTATCTAAGTAATCAATCTTGGCAAAAGGACTAAGAGCTACTAAAAATTGCTTGCCATAACTACGACGAATTACACGACTATCAAGCAAAGCAACAACACCTTGAGATTCTCTGATAGAGGCAATAGCACTTTGCAATTCCTGTAATGCCTTTGGTAAAAGGTATAATCTAAACCAATCTAAACCCCGTTGCTTATAAAAATTTACTCGTCCAGATACTAAGGGATTTTCCAAAGATGGAAGGGGTAAAGTGGCAATTATCAATAATTTAGGTGCTTTTAATTCCCTTTGATGCTTTTGCCAAAATTCCCAACCAGTAATCAAAATGCCTTGTACTCCAGGAGAAGTAGTTTCCACTTGAACTCGGGAACCAAATTCAGAGGCCAAAACAGCGCCCACTTGAGCTTTAAGTGGTACATCTCCGATGACGATCACTATTAATCCATCAACAGCATTAGAACTGATATACAATAAAGTCCTTATTTCTTGAATTAATGCTTCCTGAAATTTAGGTGTATTTGGCATCGGCAAACCATTGGGCAGATATAATTGAATCATCTCATTGCGACGATCAGGGGAAAATTTAACGCAGGTCAAGTCCTCTAACCCCATCATCTTTCTATAGGTAGAAGCTTTGGCCTCTAGGTCTAATGCTCCTCCAATAATTACTACAGGTTGTTGAGTCCATATATTATTAAGAGCTTCAGATAAATCACAAGGAGTGCAGTATAAAGAAAACGATCCTCTCTGGCGATGAATTTCTGCCCACCTTAATTGTCCATCGCTTTGCCACTTCAACCAAAAATCATTATTCAAATGATTACGATGTAATTCCTTGTTTCTTGAAGTTAATGACAAATGTTCTATTAGATTTTGTAAAATCTGCTCCTCATCTTGTTCAATTAAGTAGCAACTGTAGGGGTTTGCTGGATGTTGGAAGAGCGATCGTGTTAAATTTATCCTAGCTTCACGAATAAAGTCAGCTTGATCGGAGTAAACTTGCATCAGTTGATTCCAGTCAGCAGATAAAAAACTGCTAGTTAAATAATTTTGAATCCAAGTTTCTAGCTCGTCTGCCCAATCTATAATTGTGGGAATACCTTGAGAAAACTGCCCATCTGGCCATTGGTTAATTAACCAAGCTTCAGGAGTTATTAGTAGTAGTCCATTAAAGTCAGAATCTGGTTGTGGATAGGTTTGGATTGGCTTATTGGGCAGTGATGAGCTACTGTATGAATTATTTCCAAGCAACTTAGGAATTTCTACCCTAAGTAAATGTTCCTGTACTGGCCGAGGAGCGACTAATATTGTTTTTTGAGGCCACATTAAAATTGGTACTAGGTAGCTTAACTGATATTGTTGATTATGACTACCTGGCGGACACCCCGTTTGAATCAAAGCACTACGCCCCAGTCGCAAGGCCCTCGCTACTAAACGTGCCATCGTCAAATTATGAGGCCATTGAGGTTCATTTTGCGATCGCAGGAAATTACGCAGGGATCTATGGACTTCTACTTCGATCACAAACTTTGACCCAAATAATAAAAGCTGTTGATAAAATCAATTACCTTATTTTTAGGAGGCAAAGAAAAGGTTTGCTCTGTTATATTTTGACAGTTTTTTTTACCAAATCCTGGATTACTACTTAATACTAAACTCTGACCACTTGAATTATTTAAAATTAATTGAGTAGGGCTTGAAAAAAAAGCAATTTTGTCCCTAACAGACTCAATGATTGTTTGGATTCGTTGATTTTTTTTGACAAGCTGTTCCATTTTTATTTCCAATTCTAATATTTTGGTATTCATTTTTTGTAAAGGAATATTTTCGACAATTTCTATCACATTAACTTGAGCTTTTCTAGCATCAGCAAAAGGAAAAATCACAATAAATGCAAGCAGAAATAACAGTTCATCACTATCTACTCTAAAATTCAAAATAGTTTTTTGGTAACTAACTTCAATATTGGGAGGACGAGTAACAAAATTATAATCCTTACCCAAATGATAGTAGGTTGTAGCAAGAGCTACATTAGCTTTTAGGTCTAAAGGTGAATCAACAATAATTTGAACTGTTGGAGATTGTTGGCTAAAAAATTTCTTAGATTCTGCTGATGATTTAAAATAATAAACTTGGCTATGATCTCCTTTGGGACTAGTATCAATCCATTCACAAACAATTTCATCAGCTTTAATATTTAATCTGGGAACTTCATAAAGTTTTGCTCCAGTCAAAATTGCCCCTGATAAATCTACTCCCACTAAATCAGTTCTCATTAAATTGGCTTCAGTTAAATCAGCATGAACTAAACTAGCATTAGTTAATTTTGTATTAGTTAAATTTGCTTTACGAAGATTTGCCCCACTCAACTTAACATTAGTCAGGTTAGCATTAGTTAAGTCAGCTCCATTAAGAATAGCCCATCTAAGATTAGCTCCATTGAACTTGGCATTCCTGAGATTAGCCATACTTAGATTAGCCTGTCTTAATTCAGCATTGGTAAAATCAGCTCCTTGTAAATCTGCTTTTGTTAGATCAGCACTATGGAGGATAGCTTGTTCTAGATTAGTTTCTTTTACTGTGGCAACTCGAAGATTTACACTGCTAAGGTTAGCTTGCTTTAAGTTTGCTTCTGTCAGGATAGCTTCTCTCATATCAGCACCACTGAGATTTGCTCTGTTGAGATTAGCTAGAGTCATGTCTACTCTAACTAATTCTCCTCTAACTAATGTAGCTCTAACTAATGTAGCTTCCCTAAGATTAGTTCGGACTAGATTGGCCACATTTAAAGTGGCTTGGTTCAATATTGCCCTGTTGATATTGGCATTGCTAAGGCGAGCTACATTAGTTAGAGGAGAATTAGTTAGA
>NZ_JAAHGK010000928.1:0-3131 GCF_010672505.1 Okeania sp. SIO2B9
TCTAATTTTTTACTACAACCAAAAGATAAAGGTTGGATTCAACAAGCAAAAATAGAGAGTAGCTCGGATGTCATAATTTTGGAAAAAAATTCAGAAAAACTAGATGGATGTGTAGAAGATTAGTTCAATTTAATCAATCAATAGACATCTATAGCAATCCTAATTTTGGTTGTGAAAATGTGAAAAAATATCTGGCAATTAGGTAATATTATGTGCCCCCTTCTGGGGAGCTACGCTTACAGTAGAACAGTTATAATTAGGTTCATAGTTGTGCTTTAGCCCTAAGGCCAATATTTACAAGGGTTTTCATTCCGGTAGACTACAGTAAGGACGTTCCATGGAATGTCCCTATAGGGTGCGTGATTGTGATAATGTGGTTCATCAATATCAAAAGTTCTGTAAAGGGCTAAAGCCCAACTACAAACAAAAACTCCATTATAACTATTATTATAACTAATTAGGGTTTGCTGAAAAAGTCTTTTGGCAGGGGTAGGAGTCAGAAGTCAGGAGTCAACCCACCCCTAATCCCTCCCAGGAGGGGAAGTCAGGAGGAATTGGGGATTTAGAGGAGGTAGTCGGATATATTTATCCCTTTATTTTTTTGCCGTAGTTAGCCCAAAATCCTAACTTTTTGGTCGCTCAAGCTTAAAAAGTTGCACTTTTTTTTCGTTCTAAAAAGGCTAAAACCTTTATCTGTAAATGCTTTTAGATTTAATCAGCAATCCCTAAGTATCCGAACATAATATTATAATATCAAATTCGGTTGAACAACCTCACTTCTTGGCCATTATTAGATTTTTGACAAATCAAATCATTATTATAGTGAAAAAAATGTAGAAACATTCTATTGAAATGAAAGTCTCTACAATGTATGAAAATTTATAAAGATATTTACTACAATTTGATATAAAAAATATCAACGACTACTAATTTCCATGTAGCTTAAAAGCCAATTTGCCATAGTAGCACGGCGTGCTTGCACAGGAGTAAATTCTCCTATTTTATAACCTTTAAAACCTAACTTTTGCTTCAGTAACTGTTTATTTTCTTTAGGAATAGAACGAGTTAACTTGACAGTGGGCGGGCGAAATTCAATAAAATTAGGAGGTTCTAGATATTCATCTCGCCACTCTGGTGCGACACTAGAAGCATCCCATTTATCAGTATTAGCATCATAGCGATAACCAAGATAATACCAAACTAATTGATTAACAGTATGATCATCAATTTTTTCATCAATAATTGCCTGAATAGTTTCTTTATTCAGTGGTGGTAGTTCAGACATAAAAGCTGACTCCATTTAACTTATTTTTATATAATTATATTATGATATGGCACAAGGAAGAAGGAAGAAGGAAGAAGGAAGAAGAAAAATATTGGTGTTGTCTGACTTTTAAGCTTTTGATATACCAAATACAGTAATTACAACTGCTATACCTATGAACTAGAGAAACAAAAGAAGAATAAAATGTAGAGGCACTCCACGCCTCTACCATAATTGAATTATTGTTAGTTAGCTATTGACTTAAAATACCTTCTTTTTGTGCCATTGATAACATTAAATCTACTACTCGACAAGAATAACCCCATTCATTATCATACCAAGAAACAACCTTAAAGAAATTGGAGTTAAGTTCAATTCCAGCACCTGCATCAAAAATACTAGAGTGAGAGTCGCTGGTAAAATCAGTCGAAACTACAGGGTCTTCAGTATATCCAAGAATACCCTTCATCGGTCCTTCGGCAGCAGCTTTCATCGCTGCACAAATTTCTTTGTAGCTAGTTGACTTCTCGCTCTTGAAAGTTAAATCAACTACAGAAACATCTGGAGTCGGAACCCGGAATGCCATACCAGTCAGCTTGCCTTTTAATTGTGGTAAAACCAGAGTTACTGCTTTTGCTGCACCAGTAGAAGCGGGAATAATATTTTGAGCTGCACCACGTCCACCCCGAAAATCTTTTTTACTCGGACCGTCTACAGTTGGTTGAGTAGCAGTCATAGCGTGAACAGTTGTCATTAGACCTTCTGCCAAACCAAAATTATCATCAATAACTTTAGCAATAGGGGCTAAACAATTAGTAGTACAACTAGCATTAGAAACAATAGTATCTTCGGTAGGCTCGAATTGATCGTGATTAACAGCCATCAACAAGGTTTTTACCCTATCTGGATCTTTTGTTGGAGCTGAAATAATGACTCGCTTTGCGCCTGCTGCCAAATGATTTGAAGCACCGTCAAAAGTGGTAAATAATCCTGTAGACTCAACTACATAATCTGCACCTTTTTCTTTCCAGGGTAGTTCAGCAGGATTTCTAACTGATACACATGGAATCAATTTTCCGTTAATTGTCATACCATCATCTGAAGCTGACACATCTCCTTGGAAACGTCCATGAGTTGAATCATATTTTAATAAATAGGCTAGGTTTGGTGGTGGTACTAAATCGTTAATCCCAACAAACTCGATTAAGTCGGGATGGTTAAGTCCAGCACGGAAAACTAGACGTCCAATACGGCCAAATCCATTGATAGCTACTTTTAAGGCCATGGATACACTCCTTTATAATGAATAGCTGAAAGTCACTATAAGTATGACAAATGCTTGATTTGATTAGAACCTATCACGAAGATAATTGTTTCAAATATATTCTTTTCCATATTTTAAGAATCTTTCTGTCAAATGACTTAGGTTTTACGGGAAGCTTATGTCCTAGATTAAATAGATCCACTTAGCTACTCAGCAGGTCGAGTCCAAAATTTCATACTTGATAATATTTTTGACAGATAATACTGAGTTCTTAGAGAGAGGCTAATTATAACTGCGCTATCGGACATGGTATAAATCATCAAAGACTTGGATAGTGAAATAATCTTAAGCACTGTATTTGACATATCAAAAGCTTAAAATTCAGAAAACGCCAGATTTTTCCTTTTTCCTTCTGCAATAATACTAGCTCGATCTAACTTTGAGGTGGCTTCTGTCTGACAACCTCATCAATATCAGAATCAGAGGTAGTATTTTCTGTAGAATTAGCTTGATTTTCAGATGAACCATTGGAACCATTTGCAGTGACAGTGTGCTCGCGATCGCTATCTTTGATACCATCATCAACAGATTCATATCCATGAG
>NZ_JAAHGK010000929.1:0-3128 GCF_010672505.1 Okeania sp. SIO2B9
TTTAAAGAAATAGCTAATGCTAATGGGTCTCTCGCAATTCCAGATAATGTTTCTCATCCCCAGAAATATCGGGAGTTCCTAGCAAGTGCTGATGGAGTAACAGTAATTATTGAAAAGTTAAAAGAGTTTGTGCCGAATAATGTGCCGAGTTTAGTTTTATGGCCTGGTGTAGAAACAGATTATTTTTATCCCAGAAATCCCAATCCAGAAACAGTAAAAAGGTTTAATATTCCTGAAAATACTTTAGTTTTTTCCTACACCGGAAATGTTCATGCTGCTAATACTCATGAAGTGAGAAGTTTGTATTTAGCTGTAGCAATGTTGAACCGAGAAGGTAAACCTGCGGTGTTAGTTAGAACGGGTAGAGATTTCTGTAATTTTTTGGGAGATGATGATAATTGGGCGCGGAAATATGCCATTGAATTAGGATATGTAGACCGGAGTTTAATGCCAGAAATTTTGGCTTTGGCAAATGTGTTAATTCAACCAGGTAGACCAGATAAATTTAATGATTATCGTTTTCCCTGTAAATTACCAGAATTTTTGGCAATGGGTAAACCTGTAATTTTGCCTGGGACTAATATTGGTTTGGTGATGGAAAATGAGAAAGATGCTTTGGTTTTACCTATGGTTGATGCAGTGAATATTGTTGAGTCGGTGGGCAAGTTGTTTGAGGAGAACTTTTTATATAAACAACTAAGTGAAGGTGCAATTAATTTTGCTAAAACTCATCTAAATTGGCAGAAAAATACAGAATTATTGAAATCTTTTTATGAAGAGATTGGGTAGTTTAGTGTCATTTAACTTATTCAACTAGATTTCCTGACTCAAAGATCATCGAATATTTAGGAATTTGAGCGAAAAGGAAGAGTTGAAAATTTTCATCCTGTAAAGCTCCAAAACATAATATGCTTGTTCTTTCCCTTATCAAATCTTTCCATCCATTGTTCCTCAACAGAAAAATACAAACAATTTCATTTTATCAAGCTCTATTAAAAATTGGCATCTCAAAGGAATTTCGGTTGCATTCCCACAAAAATTTTGATATGGTAAATACTGAGGTGGTTTTCTCGCTCATATACATGACTTTTTATTCAACTAAAAACAATATCGTTTCACAGCGATCGCGAATGTTGTAGAAAGGAAAATCAATCTAGAATAGAAGGTATTTCTTAACAGAATAAACCCATAAGCAAAGAAAATATAATTTTTTTTAAGAATCCACAAACTGCCAAAATTATTAAATGATAATTATGTATACAAATTCAAAAACTCAATCTAGTTGAAAATTAACTTTTATAGAAATTTTCACAACCAATTGAATTGAGAATTGCTATATTTTTTCCTAATCAAAAATAGGAGATAAGAACAAATGCCAAATCCAGTCAATATAAATGCTGAATTAGACACAAACGATCTGATTTTTAGATCCCCAGCAGGGGGGGTGACAAGAGCTGATGAATACGATCTAGACCTGAGCGGAGCAATAATTAGGTCAACCAATAACCATTTTTCTGACAGCATAAAATTCAAATCAATACGATACTTTTTGGCAAATTATTGATGCTAATACAGGTAATGTTTTAGCAGATTCAGATGATCATGGTAGCGGTCGTAACTCATTGATTCAGCAGGGTCAACCAACAAATGGAGGTGGTTATGACAATTCAGCAATTCCTAATGAATTATTTATTCAGGGTGGTCGTGACTATAAAATTCGCGTTACCAGTTTTGGCACGTTAAATCAACCAGGAAGCTATCCCTATTTTCTACAAGTTTCTGTCCCTCAAGGTGACATTGATGTAACTCCCAGAGGTAGTGATTTTAATGGAGAAGTTCAAACAGGAAGCGTTATTAATATTAATGGTGAATTAAACGAAGACGATTTTACTTTCCCATCACCTAGTAATAGTGGCAATACTCTAGTTGATGAATATAGATTAGAATTTCAAGTGCCAGGGCAACTCGTAAATGTTGCTGCCAGTACCAATGATTCTGGTTTCGATCCTTACTTGGAAGTTATTAATGCCCAGACTAGTACTGTCGTTGATTTTGACAATAATAACGGTGGTGGAGTTAACCCACTACTAAACTTACCCAAACTTATCCAAATGAGATTTGAGCTTTGGAGTTAGCTTCCTGCTTCTGTGAGAACCACTGACCGCAGTCTTTAACTTATTTTCTCCACAGGCTTAAAATCGCTTGACACTCAAGCTACTGATACATACAGCGGTTTTCATATGAATAAACCACAATGTTCAAACCAACCCATGGCATCATCTTCAGTAATTTGAGCGATGTAGCTGCCGCCTCACGGGGTGACAAGGTAGCTGAAAGCTATATATAGAGATGAACTCATCGAATAAGCTGAATAATACTTCAACTAAAAGAGAAGCATTATTGAGAATAGATGGAGGTGTGGTGCGATCGCACCACACCCCACACAGTAGGTTGATTATTTATTCATTAAAGCAATTTTTGAAATAATTATGATCAAAAAGGATTGCTAATTACAAGTAAAAATGAATAAAAAGTGAATATATTAGGTTTTTATCAAGATCAGATTGAGAAAAAATTGAGTCCATCTCAAGTAGCAACATTACAAATATTATGATACTTAATATCAGTATATAAAACTGTACAAATATCAAAATTAACAAGCTTATTTCCTCTGCCAATCCAATCAGAAAGTAAGCGCAAACATATACAAAGATTTTTAACCCTCAAGGAATTAAGTTTACCTATATTTTGGTTTCCTTTGGTAAGAATTATGGTAGAGAAAGTATTTAGTTTGACTTCTGAATTAATATTAATTATAGATAGAACTCAATGGCAAAATACTAATATATTAATGATTAGTGTGGCCTGTAAAAATAGAGCATTACCCATATATTGGAAGATTTTAGATCATAAAGGGGCTAGTAATTTAATAGAACAGCAGGCAGTAATTCGTCCTGTGTTAAGATTATTAAAAAGGTATAAAATTATCATCACAGCAGATAGAGAATTCCACAGTATATTTCTATCCCATTGGTTAAAAAAAATCTCATAAAAATCAGGTTTACTTTGTCTTAAGGCAGCGAAAATCTACCTCAATTAAAGGAGGGAAAAAATATTGTCAAATCTCA
>NZ_JAAHGK010000093.1:0-10322 GCF_010672505.1 Okeania sp. SIO2B9
TCTATCTTTGTGAAAACCGCTATAAAAGTAAAAAAAAAGAGTGATTATAAACTAATATTGTTAATCTAGCTCTAGAAAAACTCGGCTATAAAGTAGAAAAGCCAAAGGAAATTGATTACCCAGCACTTTATATTTCTATGGGTAATGGAGACTTAGAATATAGTGTTATTTATTACTTACCAGGACACGAAAAATTCTTTTAAAATGCTGGTGGTGAAGAAAAATTAGAAGGAGTTGGAATTTTAACTCCTAACGGAAGAAGTGGATATCAAATTTATAAAAAAACAGCAATCTATAGGAAATTTGACTGAAAAAGATACATCTCTAGATGGAAAAAATCTAGGTTTTCCCTTACTGCAACAGCATATTGTGGCTAATAAAAAATTCCTAGAAGACAACCCAGTTGCTCAACGATGGTTTGAATTAGTACAAATTCCAGTAGCAGATATGAATGTTGAAAGTTTACTTATTAAAGAGGGTGAAGACAAACCAGAAGATATTCTCCGTCATGCTCAGGAGTGGATAAAAAATAATCAGCAAAAATATGATATTTGGTTAGAAAAAGCGAGAAAAGCTGCTAATTCAGCATAAAAAAATTGCTGATTTTTTAATAATAAAATTGGTTTTAAATTTTATAAAAAAGCTGATACTACTTTTCACATTTTTAGGTTTCAGCTAATTCATAAATAAGTATAAATCAGAGCAAAAAATCAGGAATTAAATTAATTTTAAAATCCTGAAAAAAGTAGGAAGCATATTAACAAGCTTATTAATAGTTTTCACTTCCTGTCAAAAAACTCCTCCTGGAATAGTTACTATTCGTAGTGCCAATAGTACCTGGATACAAGAATTATTTCAAACTGAAGTAGTGAATATAGGCTTAGAAAAACTCGGCTATAAAGTTGAAAAAAACAAAATAGACTTGTCGCTTTATAACTTCAAAAACCCCCAAAAACCTTGTTATATAAGGATTGTAGCTATTGGTGGCTAAAAAGGCCTTGAAATTATTGCTCTGTCTAGGTTGGAGCGATTTTTTCCCTCTATTTAGCGACAACTCTATTATTTTTTGTCAACCTTTTCCCTTACTGCACTTTGATCTACTCAGTTGTAAATACCTGAGCGCTCATTGCTATAGGACATCGGGTCACTATGATGATTTATGTCGCGAGCAAGATGATCGCACTAATTGTCCTAACCAACCTGGCGGTTGCTATATATTTTATGGTCAGATTGATCGCTAGGCAAAATTATTTTTTGTTCCCTACTCCCCTACTCCTGTAGGAGCAAACGGCCGTTAGCTTCGCATAACTATCGTTAACGCCCCTACTGCCTACTACCTACTTCCCTAATGTTGTCTATCAAGGGTGAAAACTGCGATCGCTATAAAAAGAACATGGGTAGTTTTGAAATTCACCCACGCCCTCATCTCACTCTTCCTCAACCTGTATTCCGCATTCCAGCAGCAATACCATTGAGAGTCAACAAAGCACCTTGTAACAACTCACCCTTACTATAGCGAGAGTGAATTACTCCTGGCGTACCTGTATCATGCTGACGCAGGCGTTTCAACAAAGCTACCTGCAACATACCTAGAGGAACAATATTAGCATTCCGCAACTGCACAGAACGCTGCAAATCTGGCTCTCCATCTAAAGGTCGTTGATGGCCAGAAATTTGTAAAACTAAATCCCGCGTTAGGTGATATTCAGTAGCAATTTGCTCAAACAACGCCTCAAATCTTTCCCGGTCTTCTGGATTAGATAATTCTCGGACATAATAATGAGCCATTTGTAAATCTACCTTCGCTAGAGTCATCTCTACTTTAGAGATTGCAGTAGTGAAAAATGGCCATTTTAGATAAAAATACTGCAAAAGTTTCAGGTGTTCTTCTGGTTGCTTTTGCACAAATTCTTGTAAAGCTGTTCCTACCCCATACCAAGCAGGTAACAGGAAGCGACTCTGAGTCCAGCTAAACACCCAAGGAATTGCCCGTAAACCAGAAATTGTCTTCTTTTTATCATTTTTCCTCCGAGCTGGACGAGAACTAATTTGTAGTTGACTAATTTCTTGGATCGGGGTAACTTGATAGAAAAACTCTACTAAATCCGGTTGTTCATAAATCAGATGTCGGTAATGAGTGCGCGATCTTACCGCCAACTCCTCCATAATGTCATTCCAGGTGTCAATTTCATCAAACCCTGTATGTAGTAAACTAGCTTGAATAACTGCAGTAGTAACATTTTCTAAGTTATACATTGCCAACTGAGGCAAAGAATATTTAGAAGCTAGCACCTCACCTTGTTCAGTAATCTTAATCCGCCCACTAATACTCTTACCTGGTTGAGCTAAAATAGCTTTGTAAGCAGGACCGCCACCACGTCCTACCGAACCACCGCGCCCATGAAATATCCGTAATGCGATACCATATTCCTCACCAATTTTATGTAAAGCTTTTTGAGCTTTATGAATTTCCCAGTTACTACTGAGGAACCCAGAATCTTTATTACTATCTGAGTAACCAAGCATCACTTCTTGCAAATAAAGAGTCTTTAACTCAGATTGCATTTGAGAGTCTGCTGGTTCTTGTAATTGATTATATCCACCAGCAAGTGCTGCCCGATACAAAGGCAATTCAAATAAATTGCGCATCACCCTGGGAGCATTTCTCAAGTCTTCCACTGTCTCAAACAGAGGAACCACCTGAATCTCACTTTTTCCAGTTGCCGGGTCATACAGTCCTGCTTCTTGAGCTAGCAACAACACTTCCAATAGATCGCTGACATCACGACTCATACTGATAATGTAAGTTTGGCAAATTTCTGGGCCAAACTCTACCTGTAACTGTCGCAGCATTCGGAAAGTGTTAATGATTTCGCAAGTCCTCTCAGAAAAAGGTAGTTCTGTAGGAATTAGTGGGCGACGAGTAGGCAATTCTGTTGATAGCCACTCAGTTCGTTCTGCCTCTGACATTTCAATATAGGGTTTAGGCAGAATTTGTAAATATTCAGTAACTTCATTAATCACAGCCTCATGGACAGAAGATTCCTGGCGGATATCTAGTCGTGCTAAATTGAAGCCAAAAATTTCTACCTGGCAAATGAGATTTTCCAAGTCACTACAGCTTAAACCAGTTTCGCTCAAGTTACGTTGAATTAGTTGTAACTCTTCTAGAAATTCGCCACCAGAACGATAAACTGCTGCTGTTTCTCGACGTTGGGAGAGAACTTCCATTTCTCTTTGGAGAGAATCACCATTATACAAGCGCCAGTTGCGATCGCGAGTATTTTCCAAACGCTTTCTCACATAAGACAACTTCAACCTATATGGTTCTCGCCGATAACGAATTGCCCATTGGTCATATACTTCGGGCATTTGCAATTGGTCGCGGTCTAACGAGTCCAGCAGTTCTGGTAAAACATCACTCCAATGCAACGACAAACTTAAAAGTTCGATCAGGGAATCAATAATATCAATATACTTATCTAACGCTATCTTCCGTTGATAGCAAGCTGTTTGCCAAGTCACCTCTGGTGTACAAAAAGGATTACCATCCCGGTCAGCTCCCACCCAAGAGCCAAACTTACAGAAATTGAAAGTAGGTGGTTTTAAGTAAGGGAAAGAACTATGCAGAGCTTGCTTAAACCTTTGATATAGTTTGGGAGTAGCTTCAAACAACACTTCTTCAAAGTAATGAAGAGTCGTTTCTACTTCATCAAGTACAGTAGGTTTAAATTGGTGTAGTTCGTCTGTACGCCACCACAAACGAATTTCTTCTGTTAACTGTTCCTTGAGAGATTCTGTTTCCCAGGATGAAACCATTGAATTTTCCTGTTCTCCATCTACAGACAATTCTGAAAAACTTTCTTCTACTAGATCGAGCTGTTGGAAAATTTTGGCAATGCGTCGCTGTTTTGTTCTAATTGTATGACGTACAATTTCTGTAGGATGTGCTGTAAACA
The DNA here is from genome assembly GCF_010672505.1 of Okeania sp. SIO2B9. Taxonomy (NCBI): domain Bacteria; kingdom Bacillati; phylum Cyanobacteriota; class Cyanophyceae; order Oscillatoriales; family Microcoleaceae; genus Okeania; species Okeania sp. SIO2B9. The sequence continues at coordinate 3,960 of NZ_JAAHGK010000093.1, forward strand.
CTAGACGGATATCTAATTGATCAATTAATCGTTGAATTAATTGAGATGGCACATTCAGAGTCCGCAATAGGGGAAATAGATAATGAAATGTCCCCTCTCCTTCAGGTTTATTTCTGTTATCGCTCCAGACAGGAATACTTCCCATCCGCAATGAACAAGCTTCACCATCCTTAACTTCATCATCTTTAAAGATTAGTTTTCCCAGACCTTTGTTGTTAGAGTAGGCTAGTTGTTGAATCCTTTGTTCATAATGTTGTTCAACAATATTGATTAGCTGAAAATATAAAGCAAAAGCTCGGGCGGCCCGAATTGCATCTTTGAGTTCTAACTGTTCAATAAGTTGTACAATTTCTGAATCTAGAAAGTTAAAAGCTTGTCCTTCTGGAGAATTAACCGAGCGCATTTTCTGGAGTATACTTACCAATTCTTGGCCACACTCTTGCCTTAGCACTAATTCCCATAAATCTTCAATTATTTTAATTCGATTACCCAGAAACATACCTGAAACTTTAGTCGGGGGATTATTAACCCCTTGTTCTAGCGTTGTCTGTTCTGACTTTAGTAGTGAACTCATATTACCTATTCCTTAGTAGATACTGATATCAAAATCAATATATTGTTTAATACTTTTATACTCGTTCAATGAGATTTAGTAGTACCAAATTATCAAAATAGCTATTGCTAATAGGGGATTTTTCAACTATTGTTGGTTTATTAGGCATTGGTAAATTACAGGATGAAATTTGTAGGGGCAATCCCCCAATGATTAACCGGGGTAGGTTACAGAGCGGTACCCCAAAATATAAATTATCCCATCAATTACCAACGCCGTTTATTAAAAAAATATATATTCCTCATTAAATACCTCTTTTTCCACCCTTTCTTTTAACAATAAATAACTTTTTGCTTCCCACTATTAAAAGGAAGCGAGAGTCATTAATCTTTCTCTATAAATTTCGTGAGTCATTTTTCATCTACAAGTTAAACCCCCTAGCTCTTATCTGCCAAAATTTTTGTAGGCTATTCAGTAGCTTACATTTAGTCATAGGTCTAGTGTTAAAATACTTCTAAGTTCTACATCACTAAACCAACTATCTGGTAATTTTGTTTTTGTTAATGTTTTTATAACATTTTGGTTATTTTCCCAATCGTTAATCAGAAAAATGCCAAATACTAAACAAGCATCATGGAATAAATGTGCTTTTTTGACATATTCCACTTGCTTCAAGGAGTAGGGATCATGGCTCCCGCGAGACCGCTTAACTATGCTCTAATATTGCGGTAGTATTGTATAGGTTGTGCTGTCCCCTGTCATTCAGGTGGTTAACCTCAGTTGGCGGATGCCGTCCGCTACCGTCCGCTACTGTTTTATTCACTGAATCTTATTTTATTAGATACTTTGGTTTGCTCTAGTTTTTTGCTGTTTTTTCGCCACCGCAAGTTCGGATATTTTGACCTTCTGAGAACACTTTACCTATATTTAGTAGGGGGTTGCATATTTCAACTAACATTACTGTATCATACACCTGAGAGTAAAGTAGGCCTTTGAGAGCTAGGCTTTCAGCAATGTTTTTTGTTAATTAATCACATAGTAGTAGAGGCTTTGAGCTAACCTATAGAAAAGGATGGGAGTTGTTGCACCCTTAATCTTAAGTTTAAAAAATCTTAGGAATTTGTTGAAAGAAACTATAAATAGTCAAATAACAAATAAAATTAGGAATCTGATGAATTTTGGGGAAAATTAAGCATTGGTAGACGATCGCCCCGAAATATTTCCTCACTATAGAGGCCAATTTCTGGTAATAATTCATTAATGGCTTTATTACCCAATAATCCTAATAAAACAGGACCAGTGGCCAAGCTAAGTAAAATATCTGAGGAAATTTTCCAACTGGGAGCTTTTATTGTAGGATTTTCAGAGGAATTTTCTCGAAAGGATTGCATTGATTTTACCTTAGTAAGTTTATACGCTAGAACTTAATATAGCAAGCTTAACAAGACTCAAGCATATTCAGCCACTCAACAAATTTCGATAATATTAAAGTTTGGTTGAATATTAATTGTTAAGATGGCAAGACAGCTAAAAGTGAGAAATAATTAATAAGTTTGATATGATGATATAGCATTTTTTATCATTCAAAGCTAAAATCAATAGAAATTTTTCTTAATTTATTAGTCCGTGGCTCCTCAGAGACTGTTTGCCAACAAAAGTAAAAATAGGGCCTGTGACTAAATACTTACCATTTCTGGAATAATGGTCAGTTTTAAACCTCACGCACCGCGTGCTTGGGAAGCGTGCGTTACGTAACACGCTTTGCACCCTACGCGATTTAATATTTATCTTTTCTGTGGCTGATTTAATACCCCACCGTCAACGGGGGTGCTTAAAATTGTTTGGAGTTTAAATCCATAAGCAATTAGACCTTCTGCCTTCTGCCTTCTTCAATTGATAAATACTCTCTAAATTTTCGCTCATATCATCATATAGTATAATAATATACGAATATACCCATGATTTTCAACTATATTATATGAATTTTAGCAATAGGCTTTCCTTTATATATGTTTATACGCTACAGTCCAAAATGTCACTAACGAATAGTTAAGCCGAACAAGGGAGTCTCCCACAAAAAGGAGAAGATGAAAGGGAATAAAACTATATTGACGGAAAATCGCTCTCCTTTAGGAGATTGGGCACAAGAAGCTTTGGGACTTCCAGAAGTGCAAGTACAGGTGAGATTGCGTGGCAATCATTTACATATTCTCTGTGAAGCCGAAAAATGTCCAGAAATGAACTTTGCACTAGCCCAGTTTTCCCAGGCACTGGGTCAGGTCGATCTAGAATCTCTACTACCTCCTAATCAACCTCGAATTTACCAGATGTTTCTATGTGGCCGAGCTTTAGGTCGCAGGAGACCTGACTGGACAGTAAAACTTGATGGTAATAAGGTAGGAACTCAGAGTCAACAGATAAATACTCCTTCTAGTTCCTCTGATTCAAAAGTTGATACTCTCTCGAAGTCTAATTATGTTGTTCCTGCAAAACACCCACAAAATCAAAATGATAGTCAAACTTTACCGGAAGAACATCTGAGAAAAGTCACTGTTGGACAATCTCCGAAACTAGATATTAATCACAACGCCTCTGAATTACTTTCAACTCCCCACAAGGCATCTGTGTTGACAAATGACACATTAGACCATTCACAACTGATTTCATCACCAAGATTAAACTCAGAAAATTCCTCTGTTACTGAATCAACACAACCCAATGAATTAGAAGCAGACTCAGAAAATACAGAAGAATTAGACCAATATTTACTTGATTCTCCCCTGACGGTTTCCTATCAAAGATTGGCCAAATATGGCCATCCAGATGCAATTGCTAGTTATCTTAGTGAAGTTTTAGGTGAGTTAGGGGTTTCTGTAAATGTCAGTATTCGAGAAAGACAACTTAAGGAAAAATTAACAGAAACTACCCAACAATCAGAAGATTCTGCCAAAAGTCCTGAATTGAAAACCCAAAAAATTCTATGGGTCTCTTGTGAAGCAGCTTATAGTCCAGCTCCATCTCTATTGGCAGAACCGATCGCCCAAAAGCTACGAGACTTAAAGCTCAAAGATTTCCATGAAGCTTTAATTTCTCTACTTGTTCAGGGTGAAACTGCACCGGACTGGATGCTGCGGGTGGATCTAACTCCACCCGATCTGATGCTACAAGAATGGGCAAGTTGGGGAGATGTGGCAGCAATTGAACGTTTGCTACAACAACAATTTACTACTCTTGAAATCAAGATTCGAGCTACTCTCAAAGAATCTACATTACATTTATTCTGTACTAATACTAATAACTCAAACCAAGAAGCTCCAGATAAAAAGAAGACAAAAGAAGCGATCGCCTCTACATTATCTACTATTCTACCTAGAGGTATCCAAGCTGCTACTATCTATGGTTGTATTATTAATGAACCGAAACAAAAATCGGAGTCACCTCTTTGGATCGACTGGTTGAATTTACCAGCATCAGAAAATTCAGAGATGGCAGCAAGTGCTAAAGTTTTGGCAAGTCAGGGAAACTATGAAGCTATTAGTTTTCTGTTAAACAAATTACTTAATCCAGACCTCGATCAAAAATTACAAACAGGTGGTATTCGAGTACTAATATTACCTAAGCAGGAATTATTGCACGTTATGAGTGAAGCTCCTACTTGTCCTTCTCAATCTCAAGTAGGACCACCCATCGCTCAGTTTTTGCGTCAACTTCAAGTTCCTGGAATTAGTGGGGTCAGGGTGTATGGACGTCGTGCTGGTCAAAAATTGCCTTTGTGGCGCTATGGTATTAATTTTACTGCCAGAAGTCGTCAGTATTCGGAACAACCTCCGGAGTTTGCTGCTTCTGCAGAAATGGATTTGTTATTAGGAAAAAGAGCAGATCGTGTTTTTCTCAAGTTAACACCACAGAAAACTGAAAAATTTGACTCAAAGCTGTTAACTCCTCATAATAATTACACAGTTACAACACAACTTTTTACGGCTATTCAACAGTTACTTATTACTTCTCGTTTGTTCATTCCTAATGAAGAATACTCTACACAAATGGGTAATTCATTGACATATAATACTTTTAATTCCGGTAAATGGGTTACTGCTTTTGCTTGTGCTGCTATGGGTATTTTGTTGACAGTTCAAACCGATCTAAAATTAGGTGCAATATTACAGCAACTTCCAGATATTTCCCGGTCTGGAAGTATTTGTCATGGTCCGAATTGTCAAACTCCTACAGAAGTGAATGAAGATGCTGTGGAAGCTCCTGAATTTTCTACTTATCCTAGTTTTAATAGTCCGCAATTAGATGAACAGTTAGTTCGTTATCAACAATATTTACAAGTAGAAAAAAAACTACCAGATATTTTAATAGTTGGTAGTTCTAGAGCATTGAGAGGGGTTAATCCTACAGTACTTGAGGAAAGTTTAGCAACAGCAGGATATCCAGATTTAAGAGTTTATAATTTTGGCATAAATGGGGCAACAGCTCAGGTGGTAGATTTAATTGTACGTCAGGTTTTACCAGCAGAACAACTGCCGCAATTAATTATATTTGCTGATGGAGTTCGCGCTCTTAATAGTGGCAGAGTGGATCGAACTTTTGATATTATTGCGAGTTCTGAAGGCTATGAGGAAGTAGATGCTGGCACATTTACTATTGAGACAAATACATCAGAAACATCTGTTAATTTTGACATTAAAAAATACCAGCAAATATTTAAAAATATCCAGGGAAAAATTGAGGAAATATCGGTGACTTATCAACAGCGCGACCGCCTCAAAAGTTTAATAAATTCAATCATAAATAATCCGAAAAATTGGAATTTTTTGCAGCAACAAAAAGACAAAGATTTAGCAGTAGAAGATATTGATAAATTAGACCAATTTCAATCTAACGGTTTTCTACCAATTTCAATTAAGTTTGAGCCAGAAAATTACTATCAAAACTATGCTAAAGTTTCAGGTAAATATGATGCAGATTATGCTAACTTCCAGTTGCCAGGAAAACAAATAACTGCACTGAAGAATTTACTACAGTATACTCAGTCAATAGGGATTAATTTTGTATTTGTGAATATGCCTTTAACTACAGCATATTTAGATGAGGCGCGAACTACCTATGAACAAAAATTTCAGGAATATATGCAGCAGTTATCTCTAGAATATTCAAACTTTTTATTCCGAGATTTAGGTGGTGCATGGCCAGATGCTTATGACAAATTTTCTGACCCTAGTCATTTGAATCTTTATGGAGCGATCGCTGTTTCTCAACAGTTAGCTGAGGATAATATTATCCCTTGGTCAGAACCTTAAAATTTAGGTTTTAGGTTTGGGGTTTTAGGTTTTAGGTGGAATTTTATTAGAATTATACCAATTTGATAAATGTTTGCTACAAATAGTTAGGCTATTTCTTAGGAGTCAACCTACCTCTAACCCCTCCCAGGAGGGTAACTCAGTCGGACCGAGTCCCACGGGAATTGCTTCAATACCAGTTTTTAGGTCGTAAATTCTATTTTTCGTCAAAGGGACATTTGTTGCAAAATCTTTTGATCGCACTTATTATTCGTAACATTATTTTTTCAAATTAGTATTATAGCAGAAGGAAGAAGAAATAAGGAAAAATCTTGCATTATCTGAGTTTTAAGCTTTTGAGATGTCCTAACTTTCCTGAGACTGCTATAAATCCCTAATATAGCAATGAGCGCTGGTATATTTACAAATTGTAGTAGGGGCAAAAGAGCTAGAAGTCTTATATTATCGGCAATTTATTCCCCCTGTTCCCTGTTCCCTGTTGCCTGTTCCCTGCGCACAGCGCTA
>NZ_JAAHGK010000930.1:0-3123 GCF_010672505.1 Okeania sp. SIO2B9
TGATTTGTATTTTTTGGCGATTGCTAAACTATATTAATGACAAATATTTGAGATTCTTCAGTTTTTATTTTCATACCTTAGATCCAGCAACATCTTTTTTCTTTATTTATTCAAATAGGTTGTGCCCGGAGAGCAATTTGTTCCCTCCGGGAGCGAGGGTCTACTCGAACCCGATCAATGCGGTGAAGGTGAATAAGAACGAAGGCTGTCCAAATCTTGACTCCACCAGTCAGGGGCGTTACTAATTAATGTACTCAAACAAGGCACTATGACCACCGAACTTGCTTGGAAGATCCAGTATGAAGCTTTCGCCGCAGCTGGAGGACTCTATGACGAGCGGCACGCCAAACTCTACGCCGACCTGGCTAGAGACCTGATAGAAGACGGTAGTTTCTCTATCATTTACAAGGGAGTCGCCCAAGCTTGCTACACCCCGATGACAATTGACGAAGCACCACACCTGAAAGTGTACGTCCTAGCACCACTAGCAGTGTTGCCCGAATACCAAGGCAAGCGTTACGCCACACGCCTGATGGAAGAGGCAGAGAAACAACTCGATGCAGACGCAATCTTTGTCGCTGGTCAACCGTTTCACTACGGTCGTCGATACAACACCCCACATAAGATCGGATTCCCGGTTAAGACCGAGGCTCCAATTGAGTGTTGGTTCGCTAAGGCCCTGACCCCAGGTTGCCTGGACGGTATCGTCTCTACTTCCACCATCACAGGTCCTTACTCAACGGAGCAGATCTGGCAGCATCCTAGCGACCAGTTCCCACCTCGATGACCTGGTACTGATTGACTAAAAAGATGATTTATGGACTAATAAATGACATCGAAGATATTCATCCTGACTCCTGACTCCTAAAAAGTACCCTAGCTATTTGTAGCAAACATTGATCAAATTGGTATAAGTTTTTTGCTTTGGTTGCGACTTTTAGAAAGTGCTGTTAAAATTCCTTAATCAAAAGGGACTTTACTGAAAAACAATGAAAAAACATTATATTATGGCCAGTGTTTTGTCCACTGTAGCGATCGCTGGTGGTGTACTTTTTTCTAGTACCGCAGAAGCTTGTATTTTCAGCAACAAGGGTAAAGATTCGATGTCGAAAACATCATTAGTTTCATTAAACTCTTGGTTAAGCAAAAATTTTCCCGGTAAGTCTGACTTTGCTATTGCTGGTATTGCTGCTGGTACAGTAGGTTTAATGGGATTAGGTGCTTTTTCTGCTAATCGTTATATTACTCGTAAAGCAGAAACTGATGTCGATACTGGGAATGAATTTATGGAAGTACCAGCAGAAGAAAAACTGGTTCAACAGCATCCTGAAGCACCAGGTGGCGAGCTAGACTTAGTAGAAGATAATGAAGTTGTATCTGAGCAAGCTGAAAAAGAAATTTCTCTCGTCAAATAATTTTATTGTCATTGGACAAAAATAATTTTCTGTAGGACTTCCAGTTACTCAAAGCTGGGAGTTTTTTGATTTTTTAATTAGGGTGTGCTGAATAAAGTCTTTTTGCTGGGGTAGGAGACAGGAGACAACCCACCCCTAACCCCTCCCAGAAGGTGAGAAATGGGAATGTAGAGGAGGTAGGAGTAAGAATTTTCCCAAGATTTTTCTGTCCAACTATGCGCCTAAAATACGCTCCTTTTTGGGCGTGAAGAGCTGAAAACCAGGTACTTTTTAAAGGCTCCAAAAAGGCACTTGTCTTTATATGTGAATGCTTTTAGATTTAATCAGCAAACCCTAACTAGCTATTAGCTTGAGCGCATTTCCCTACCAGAATGCTATGCAAACAACTATCAGCTTGTAGGGGCGAATAGCCATTTGCTCCTACTTGGGTAAAATATCCCCAGTTTCTATAAACCGGAAGGTGCGCAGAGGGGTAACATTCCCCTTCTAAACGTTTACTGCTGACTGATGACTGCTGACGACTGACTACTGACCGCTTTTTAAAAATCAACTCCACGTTTTAACTCCACCCCATGATTAGCATAATGTTTATGACAGAAAACCTCTGAATGAACGCTAGCCAAATCAAAATATGCTGGTGGATTAAGACAACGACCAGTAATAATTACCTCCGTATCTTTTGGTTTGCGTAATAAAGCTTCAACTATTGGCTCTACTTCTAATAATTCTAAATCTACAGTAGGATTAAGTTCATCTAAAATAATAGTCTTATATAAACCAGAAGCTATAGCTGCCCTAGCTATTTCCCAACCCCTTTCTGCTTCGACAAAATCTATTTCTTTTTGTTGTCCTCGCCACACAATAGCATCTCCACCACAACGTTGATGATCCACTAAATTTGGGTAGCTTTGACGTAAAGCGGCGATCGCTGCATCTTCTGTATAACCAATACCTCCTTTGAGCCATTGTATAATTAGGACTCGATGAGATTGGTCTTGACTAATACCCCTACCTATGGCCTGTAATGCTTTACCCAAAGCGCTAGTAGACTTACCCTTACCAGCACCAGTATAAATTTCAATCCCTGTAATATTATGAGCTTGAGCAGTTGGGTGTTGATGGGGTTTCATTTCTGAATGTAAGTCGGCGATGTCCAACAATGCCTGAGGAGCTGCACGGCCTGTGGCAATAATTTCTAACTGTTCTGGTTTATCCTTTATAGTGTGAATGACTTCATCCACTGGTAACAGACCTAAGTCCAAAACTGGATTTAGTTCGTCCAAGACCACAACTGAATATAAGTCAGAAGCGATCGCTCCTTTGGCCACATCCCAACCTCTTTGGGCTTCTTGACGGTCAAATGTAATAATTTCATCATGGCCAAAATATTCACTTCTACCAGTGCGTACTTGGTCTATCAGATGAGGAAAGCCTTTCTGTAAGGCTTCTATGGCAGCATCTTCATCATAAGAGCGGTCAGGTCCTTTGAGAAATCTTAGTAGCAATACTCTAGTTGGAGAGTCAGAATGTATCCCTAAACCTATGGAACGTAAAACTACTCCTAAAGCTGCTTGAGATTTACCTTTACTGGAGCCATCATAAACATGAATTTGTCCCACAATTCTTTCTGACATGGCCTGTGCGGTGCGTATACCAATGCCGTTTCTTCTCATAGGTCTCATAAGTAAGTAGTTATCTATAAAGTTTG
>NZ_JAAHGK010000931.1:0-3122 GCF_010672505.1 Okeania sp. SIO2B9
AAAAAAGCGAATTGACAAGGAGCAAATTTAGAAATTTGTAATTTGGCTAATGCAGATTTAACTGATGCTAATCTTGAGGATGTTAACTTAAAAGGAGTGATTTTTGAATAGATTTGTCATGGGTAAAAATCTCAAAATTAATAGACATCTCCAGAAAAGAGGGAGTAGGGAGTAGGGAGTAGGGAGTAGGGAGTAGGGAGAAATAATTGATATATCTAGTGTGATAATTGATTTTATTTTTGATTTTTACCGAAAATTTTTGGTTTAAAGCCTCCCCTTTTAAGGGGATAATAAATAAAAATTTTCATGATTAGTCAATCCTCTTCTTTTCAAGGAGAGGTAATTATTAATTATTCATTATTAATTATTAATTGTTGAACAGATGTCTAATGGTATGGAAGAAAGGAAGAAGGAAGAGGGAAGAAGGAAGAAGGAAAAATCTGGCGCTGTTTGAGTTTTAAGTTTTTGATATATCCGCGCCTTTTCCTTGCACTGCTATATTTAATACCAAATTGATAAATTTTTGCTACAAATAGCTAGGGTATCTCTTAGAACTCAGAATTTCCTACCGAATGCTCCGCAAACAGAATTCAGGAGTCGTATGGGAATAGATTTAATACCATTTTTGATGTTGTAAGTTATCTTTTTCGTCAAATATACTTTCATATAAAGTATGCGTGATGGAGCTTATTATTCGTAACATTCTTTTTTCAAAATGGTATAATTAGTAGAATCGGTTTGCTGACCAAACGCCTAGAAAAAACTAGCTATAAGATCAGAAAATGTTATTTAGACAACTATTTGATCCAACAACAAGTACCTATACTTATCTGTTTGCTGACCAGGCAACTAAAACTGCTGTTTTGGTCGATCCAGTGCTTGAACAGGTGGAACGAGACTTGAAATTATTAACAGAATTAGAATTGCAACTACGCTATTGTCTGGAAACCCATATTCATGCTGACCATATTACAGGAACTGGTAAACTAAAGACTGTAACAGGATGCTTAGGTGTTGTGCCGAAAAATGCTCAGGTGACTTGTGCCGATCGCTTTCTCGAAGACAAAGAAATATTGGCAGTGGGAGAAATTCAGATTCAGGCGATCGCGACTCCCGGTCATACGGATAGTCATCTTGCTTATTTAGTAAATAAAAAATATTTATTGACCGGAGACTCTCTATTAATTAGAGGGTGTGGTCGTACAGACTTTCAAGGAGGAGATGCAGGGGTATTATATGATGTAGTTACTCAAAAGTTATTTACTCTTGCTGATGATACTTTGGTTTATCCAGGTCACGACTACAAAGGTCAGACTGTTTCTAGCATTGGCGAAGAAAAACGGTTTAACCAGCGTTTTGCAAGTCGCGATCGCCTTGATTTTATTCAACTTATGGCCAGTCTAAATTTATCCAACCCGAAAAAAATAGCAGAAGCTGTTCCAGCAAATCAAAATTGTGGACGGCTTAAAAATTAGCTCTTATATCATGTTCGGTTGAATACTTATAAATAACTTAGCGAGGAGTCAGGAGTCAGGAGTCAGGAGTCAGGAGGGAAGAAAGGAGAAAAATCAAGATAATTTCAGTATTTCAAGATAATTTCAGTATTTATTCGGTATTGTCAGTTCTGAAATTTTATTTATAACTGACCCGTCCGAACATGATATTACTGATCTAATCTAAAAGCATTGACATATAAAGACAAGTGCCTTTTTGGGGTCGAAAAAAGTACCTGGTTTTCAGCTCTTCAATTAGTATTTTAGGCGGCTTTGTTGGGCAGAAAAATCCCAAATTGACAATTCTTATATCATGTCCGGATAAGAACGTGATGAAAAAAGTTATAATGAATGCTTCAACAGTAAATCTTTCTGTTTTCCCTACTCCCCCGCTCCCCTACTCCCCTACTCCCCTGCTCCCCCGCTCCCCTACTATCTTAATTATAAGTATTCAACCGGACATGATATTAATCCTACCTCCTCGCTCATTCCCATTTCTCCTGACTCCTGACTCCTGACTCCTGACTCCTGATTCTAAGAAGGATGAAAATAATCATAAATTTGCTGCGCCAACTTTGGTCCGACTCCTGATACCTCTGCCAACTGCCGTACCGTTGCCATCCGAATATAATCAACAGAATGAAAATGCCCCAATAACAATTTTTGTCTATGATGTCCCAAACCAGGAATCTCATCTAGGCGCGATCGCTTCATTCTTTGACTTCTTTTATTTCTATGGAAACTCACGGCAAACCGATGCGCTTCATCTCTCAACCTCCGCAATAACTGTACTCCTGGTTGTTCCGCATTAGTTGTTAATGGTAGCGACTCCCCTGGTAGAAAAATTTCCTCCCGTTGCTTTGCTAAACTCACCACCCGCACTTCTTCTAATAACTCCATTTCTTGCATCACTGTCATTACTGCCGAAAGTTGCCCCTTTCCACCATCTATCATTATTAAGTCTGGTTTCTCTGTAGTTGGTTGTTTTTCATAATTGCGAAACCGTCTTTGAATTACTTCTGCCATACTAGCAAAATCATCAGAATGACCAGACTGCACTTCTGGGTTTTGAATTTTGTAGTGTCGATAATGTTGTTTTGCTGGCAAACCGTCAATAAAAACGACCCGCGATGCCACCGCATCTGAACCTTGAATGTGAGAAATATCATAACCTTCAATACGGTGGGGTAATTCTGGCATATCTAATATTTCTGCCAAGTCAGTCATTGCTTTAGTGTTACGATCGCTCATTTTATTTAACCGTGCTAACTCATATTCAGCGTTCTTTTTTACCATTTCTATTAATTCTGCTTTTCCCTGACGTTGAGGTACGAAAATTTCTACTTTTTTACCTTTTTTTTCTGTTAGCCAACTTGTCAAAAATTCACTTTCTAGTAACTCATGTTGCACAATAATTTCTACAGGAATTTCTACAGATTCTACTGTTTGATAATGTGATTCTAAAACCCGTTGTAAAATTGCTCCTAATTCCTTACTTTCTTGAGTTACTAAATTAGGTGTTTCAGCAATAAATCCTAATCTACTGACTAATTTACCTGCTCGAATTTGGAATAATTGAACGCAAGCAAATTTGTCATTACCAGCTAATGCTATTGCATCTCTGGAAAC
>NZ_JAAHGK010000932.1:0-3118 GCF_010672505.1 Okeania sp. SIO2B9
TGGTAATTGGCTAAATTGAACAGATTTTTTGACAAAAAAGCCTTCTGGTCACAAGCTGACCACAAATAATGTGATTTGGTGATAACATGACGTTCAACTAGCTTCATACCTTAATTGTAGGTAATAACGACTCAATGGATAGACAACTGAAAAACTTACTCACTTTAGTTTTATAGCTATAGTTATGAGGAAGTTTGATTAACTTTAGAGAAGTTTTCGCTTTCTGTATTTACCCCATTTTTGGCAGTATAATTTTTACAAGTTAGTTAGTAAATTGGGCGTTGCATAAATGCGGGATGATTTTAATAGTTTTGTGTTTGGGGGCATCTTGCCCGTTCCTTATATTTTCACCCCAGGCAGGATGTCCACCCCACTTATATTCACCCTGCCCCTCAGTAATGCCGTAAATTGCAGTAGGAGTCAGGTTATGAGAAGAAATATCATCTAATTAACCTACCACCTACCACTTAAAACCTACTACCTAATTTACTTACTGGGGGTTTTCCTCTTGAGACAACGACTCATATACTGGACGAGAAGGCGCTCGCTTTCCTGGTATATCTGCCATCAAATCAACTTCCACATCCTGAGTCGTACCATCATCCATAGTTTCTACCTTGTGAGCTGCAATATCTAAACATAGAGACTGTAACTCTCGCATTAATACCTTGAAAGATTCAGGAGTACCAGGTCGTGGAATTGCTTTTCCTTTAACAATTGCATTCAACGCCTCATTCCGACCCTGCATATCATCGGATTTCACAGTCAATAATTCTTGCAAAGTATAAGCAGCACCAAAAGCTTCTAATGCCCATACTTCCATTTCTCCAAAACGCTGACCACCTTGTTGTGCCTTACCACCCAAAGGTTGCTGAGTCACTAGAGAATAAGGTCCTGTGGAACGAGCATGAATCTTATCATCAACTAAGTGAACCAGTTTCAACATATAAGCAATTCCCACAGTTACTGGACGGTCAAACTTTTCTCCAGTGCGTCCATCATAAACAGGAATTTTCCCGGCATAATTTTCATTAAATACCCAATCTTTACCAGAACGTTCCCTGGCCAATTCCAACATTCGATGTACCGTTTCCCTTGATTTTTCACGACCGTGCATCTCATCAAAAGGTACACACTTAAATCGCACATTCAAAACCTCACCTGCCCATCCTAGCAAGCACTCAAAAATCTGCCCCACATTCATCCTCGAAGGTACACCCAATGGATTTAACACTACATCTAATGGAGTACCATCGGGCAAATAAGGCATATCTTCAATAGGTAAAATCCGTGAAACAATACCCTTATTTCCATGTCGCCCTGCTACTTTATCTCCTACCTGAATCTTCCGCTTTTGAGCCACATAAACCCTGACCACCATATTTGCTCCAGGAGGCAATTCATCTCCTTTTTCCCTCGTAAATACTCGCACATCAACTATACGGCCTTTTTCACCATTCGGTACTCGGAGAGAATTATCTCGTACATCCCGTGCTTTTTCTCCAAAAATTGCCCGCAACAACTTTTCTTCAGGTGGTTGATCAGACTCTCCCTTGGGCGTCACTTTACCGACCAGAATATCTCCAGATTCTACCCAAGCACCAACTCGAATTATTCCTTGTTCATCTAAGTTTCGCAGACCATCTTCCCCTACATTAGGAATTTCTCTGGTAATTTCTTCAGGTCCTAATTTTGTCTGTCGGGCCTCAATCTCAAACTTTTCAATGTGAATAGATGTATAAACATCGTCATACACTAAACGTTGACTAATGAGAATTGCATCTTCGTAGTTATAACCTTCCCAAGGCATATAAGCCACCAAAATATTCTGCCCTAAAGCCAACTCAGCACCTTCAGTGGAGGAACCATCAGCTAATACTTGACCAGCTACTACTTGGTCTCCCTCATATACCAAAGGTCTTTGATTTAAGCAAGTATCTTGGTTAGACCTTTGATATTTACACAATGGGTAATCTATTTCATTACCTTCTGGATCGACCACAGATATTTTAGTTGAGTCTATAAAGCTAACTTCTCCATCTGTGCGGGTAATAACTACCATACCGGAGTCCCTGGCAGCTTGGGCTTCTAAACCTGTTCCAACTAGGGGTCTTTCTGGGCGCAACAATGGAACTGCTTGTCGTTGCATATTGGAACCCATCAATGCTCGGTTAGCATCATCATGTTCCAAAAATGGAATTAATGACGTAGCAACTGAAACTACTTGCACCGGAGAGACTGCTACATAGTCTACTTGTTGGGGACTGGTAGTAGTAAAGTCTTGTCGATAACGTACTGGTACAACTTCCCCTAAAATATTACCTTCTGCATCGGTCATAATGTCCCCTGGTGCTACCCGGGAATCATCTTCTGCGTCTGCTGTCATGTATATTGGCTTGCCCTCGCGCAGCACTCGACCATTTTCTACAGGATAATATGGTGTTTCGATGAATCCGTAGCCATTGACTTTAGCATGATTTGCTAAGGAACCAATTAAGCCAGCATTTGGCCCTTCTGGTGTCTCAATCGGACAAATTCGCCCGTAATGAGAAGGATGGATATCTCGTACAGCAAATCCTGCTCTTTCTCTAGTTAGTCCTCCTGGTCCTAAAGCTGATATTCGTCGTTTGTGAGTCAGCTCTGCCAATGGGTTTGTTTGGTCCATAAATTGGGACAACTGAGAGGAGCCGAAGAATTCTTTGATAGCTGCTACCAATGGTTTCGGGTTAACCAGTGATGCTGGTGTTAATGAGTCTGCCTCGGATACGGTCATCCGCTCTCGGATAATTCGCTCTAAACGATTTAAACCTACTCTTACTTGGTTTTGTAGAAGTTCTCCTACACTTCTCACCCGTCGGTTTCCTAAATGGTCAATATCATCTGTTTGACCAATGTCATATTCTAAATTAATTAGATAGTCAACTACGGCTAATATGTCTTCTTTGGTTAATACTCGTACTGTGTCTGGTAAGTTTAACCTGAGCTTTTTATTGAGCTTATATCTTCCTACCTTTCCTAGGTCATACCTTTTTTGGTCAAAGAATCGACTGTGGAGTAGTTGTTCCCCACCTGCAATAGTTGGTGGCTCTCCAGGGCGTAATTTCCGATATAGTTCTAA
>NZ_JAAHGK010000933.1:0-3108 GCF_010672505.1 Okeania sp. SIO2B9
AAAATTTTGGTATTTTTGACAGTGATTTGAGAAGCGATAGACTGCCAGTCCGCAACGCGATCGCATATTCTCCATTTGAAATTTTATTTTTGGTCATTTGTCAAAAAAATTAGATGCGTTTTCCCTGGCCGTAGAAGTGAGAAGATGATTTTTTGATCACTAATTAAACGGACATGATATAAGAAGGAGAAAATTGGTATAAGTCCTGTATCTGTTATAATCAAATCAAAAAAGTTGGTGAGTTGAATAATGCTTAAAATAGCTATTGATGGTTTAGATGCTGTCCAAGCTACAGAAGAAATTCTGGAAATTGAAGGTATAGAAGGTAGTTATAAAATAGATGCAGATGGCAATCAAAAAGGGATTGATTTAGCAACCATTCTGACAATAGTTGGAATTGGTTCAGGAACTTCTGTTATTATTAATAATACTTTAACCATTGCAGAGAAGATTTTTCAGTGTTTCAAAAAACATGAGAAAAAACTAGAGAAGGTCGAAATTGTTTCTGGAGAAAAGCGACTTTTACTGAAAGATGCAACTGTAGAACAAATCAAAGATATTTTGGAAAGTTTCGGATAAAATAGCTATGCAAATTCTCCACTTAAACTTGAAATTAATAGGGGATGATTATGCCCAATTCCGATACTTTTGGAATAATCCCAATGATTACCAATCTTATCAATTATCTCTGACAGAAATTTCTGCTCTAATTGAAAAGTTAGAGAGAGGTTATTACACTAGACTGCCAGACGAATACGCCAAAACTGGTCAAAGACTTTATAATTGGTTAGATGGAAATGACCGTATTTTGCAAAGAGAATTAGATAAAAATCAACGGGAAGGAATTGTTTTAGCAATTTCTACTTCCGAAAGATTAGCTCATTTACCTTGGGAGTTGCTCCATGATGATAATGGATTTTTAGTTCAGCGTAAACCTGCCATTATTCCTGTTCGTTGGATGACAGATAATCAACAACTTTTTTTTCAAAATCAACCTCATAACCGAGCATTAAATGTTGTGTTTATTGCAAGTTCCCCCCGCAATACGAGAGACGATTTTTCTGAACTTGATTTTGAAGCGGAGGAGGGAAGTATTTTAGAGGCAACTAAGCGATCGCCTCTATATTTAGAAGTAGAAGAAAGTGGTTGTTTGACTGAGTTAGGTTATCTAGTGGAAAGTCAGGAAGAGAATTTTTTTGATGTTGTTCATCTCACAGGCCATGCAAAACTTCGGAACAATAAACCTTGCTTTGTTACTGAGACAGAATATGGAGAAGCAGAATATAGTAGTGCCGAAGATATTGCTACAGAGTTACAATTTCAGCACCCAAAACTGATTTTTTTATCCGGTTGTGGGAGTGGATATTCACATCGGGAAAATATTCCGTCAATGGCAGAATCTTTATTAAGTCAAGGTGCAACAGCAGTTTTAGGATGGGGCGATCGGGTATTAGATACAGACGCAACGACAGCAGCAGCAAAACTATATCAGGGATTGTCTTCTGGTAAGGGAGTAACGGTAGCATTAGCGGAAACTTACCAAGAATTAATTAAGGTTAATGCTAGAGACTGGCATAAATTACGACTTTATGTGGCGGGTAGTTTACCGGGAGCGTTAGTAACTCCCTTGAGAAAACCAGGTAGAAAACCTGCACCCCGTTACCAGAAAACTATTGAATTTAGAGATCCAGAAGGCAAACTTAGGGTTGCTACTCGTCAAGATTTTGTTGGCCGTCGTCGTCAGTTACAAAATTGTCTCCGTGCTTTTAAGTTGGATGAGAAGTTGGGAGTATTAATTCATGGTATGGGAGGTTTGGGAAAAAGTACCATTGCTTCTCGACTTTGGGAACGTTTATCGGAATATGAAAATGTTTTATGGTGGCGACAAATTGATAATTCTAATTTAGTGGAAAAATTGGCGGATAAATTGAGAGATGCTGACCTACGTTTTGCCTTAAAGAATAACCAAGATGAACTTAAATATAGGTTGCGAGATTTGTTTGAAAATTTGATTGAAGCTGGAGAAAAACCTTTTCTTTTTCTTTTCGATGACTTTGAATGGAATCTCGAACCTCGTGAAGGCGGATATGTTTTGAAACCTGAAGCGGCAGAAGTTTTAAATGCTTTGGTTTTTGCAATTCGAGAAGTAGGTGCGAGGGAAAAAATTATTATTACTTGTCGTTATGAGTTTCAATCTGATTTATTAAATGAGTTTTGGGTACAAGGTTTAGACGCATTTAGAAAAGCTGACTTAGAGAAAAAGTTGAAACGTCTGGAGAATTTTAAGTCGGGAAAAGTTGATGAAAAGTTAATCGCAAGAGCGTTAAAACTTGCAGATGGAAATGCTCGTTTATTGGAATGGTTGGATAAAGATGTGCTTGGTTGTGAGGATATTGAGGAGAAGTTAAGTCAGCTTGAATCTGGTTCTGAAGATTGGCAAGGAAAGATTATTTTGTCTGAACTTTATGCACAAGTTGATAAAAAAATTGTGCGGGTATTGAGTCATTGTTTGGTGTTTGAAATTCCTGTACCGATGTTAGCTTTAGAGGCGGTTTGTGAGTCTATTTCTGGTTATAAAGAACAACTAAATAGAGGGATTGATTTAGGTTTGATAGAGGTTAGTTCGGAAGTAGAAGAATCTGAGCGTCTTTATCGAGTTTCGCGGATTTTACCTCGTATTATTTCGAGTATTAAATTGCCGGGAGTTCCTGATGTTTATTCTTTGTATGAAAAAGGTTTGAAAAAGTTGTTTGAGGTATGGGGCAGGAGAGACAATAGAAGTCAGGAAAAATGGCGTGAGATTTTCCGTTTAATGTTTGCTAACAAAGAAAATTCTCAGAGATTTCGACGGGGGTTTTATCAAATGCTTGATGCTGATTTTTCTGAAGTTGATGAAGCTTATGAGTCTGAACTTAGGCAAAGCAAAACTGAACTATCAGAGGATAATTTTTATGTTAAATTAGAAGAATATTTGTGTCAAGATGAATGGATAAAAGCTGATGAAGAGACAGCATTTATTTTGTATCAAGTAATGGCATTAAACAATATTCACAAAGAAGATATTCATGAGGAGATTCCACTTTCAATACTTAGAAAAATAGACCAAAA
>NZ_JAAHGK010000934.1:0-3107 GCF_010672505.1 Okeania sp. SIO2B9
TAACCGGGGAACCGGCGAACGCGCCGGCCTCGTAGGCCATCCACACGTCGGCCGCGGTGAACGTCCCGTCGTTTGCGACCCCGATCTTGACCCGCATCCTTGTTCCCGATGCCGGGCCGGTCGCTTTGAACACCTCGTCGCGGCCCATCACGATCCGAACCGGACGCCCGGCTTTTTCTGAAAGGCGGGTCGCGACCGGTTCCACGTAGATCGTGGTCTTGCCCCCGAAACCGCCGCCGATCTCGGCCGGGGTGACCTTGAGCCGGCCGGTGTCCCAACCCAGGATTTGGGCCGTCAGGGCCCGCATCGCGAAGTGCCCCTGGGACGAGACAAACAGGTGGGCTCGACCATCGGAGCCGACATCGGCCACACAGGCGTGCGGTTCGATGTAGCCCTGATGGACCGGCTTGGTCGTGAACTCCCGCTCAACCACGGCGTCGGCCTCGGCGAATCCTTTGTCGAGGTCGCCCCGTTCGTGCACGATCCGGCTCGCCACGTTGGAGGGGCCCTCGGCGGCGCCCTCGGCCGGGTTTTTGGTGACCATGGCCTCGTGGAGCAGCGGCGCGTCGGCGGCCATGGCGTCGTCCACGTTCAACACGTGGGGCAGCGGTTCGTACTCGACGACGATCGCGGCCGCCGCCTCCCGAGCCTGACGCCGGGTGGTGGCCGCCACCGCGGCGACGACGTGGCCCTCGTAGAGGACCTTGTCGCGGGCCATCACGTTTTTCGAAAGGTCGACCTCACCCGGGCGAGCCCCGAGTTCGGCCAGGTCGGGGAAGTCGGCGCCGGTGACGACCGCTTTCACCCCCGGCATCCGTTCGGCCTCGGCGGTATCGATCTTATACTGTAAAGTAGCGTAAATATACGCAGGGTACACCAAAATTCTGATGATACAACTTACCTAATCGTTCTGCTGCTAACTTAGTAATTCCATAAGGGGATACTGGTTGAGGACAAATAGTCTCAGGAGTGGGAAAAGTTTCAGCATTACCATATACAGAAGAAGTAGAAGCATAAACCAATCTTTTCAAATGAGGAGCATCTTTAGCCGCTTCTAAAATTATTTGAGTAGCATTGATATTACGTTCTGTATAAGCACGAAAACCTTCACCCCAACTAGCACGAACACCTGCTTGGGCAGCTTGATGATAAACTATATCTACATCTGCCAATAACTCTGACCAATTTAAAGATTGAATATCATTTTCTATTAATTGGAAAGCGGAATTGTCTTGAAATTGAGAAATATTCTGACGTTTCAAAGCAGGGTCATAGTAATCATTAAACTGATCGATTCCTATTACTTTTTCTCCTTGATTTAAAAGAGTTTCTGCTAAATGAGACCCGATAAACCCACCAACACCTGTTACGATAATATTAGTCATTTTTTCCTATATTCAAGTGGCTATTTTTTGCTGAAAGTGGGAGTCAATTTATCCTAATGTTGAAAAAAATTAACTCTCTTCTGTTATGCTCCGTTCCATCTTATCTAAAATTTTAGTAAGCTGAATCCAGACAACTAATCCAGTTGCTACAGTTAAAGGCAAACAAATAGAATAGGCAACTAAGTTAGTAAATCCAAATAATTGTAAACTTGAGGATAAAAATATTAATGCACCACTAGCAATACCTAAATAGGGAAGCTGTAATGTTAATCCTCTCATACTAACTATATTACAAGTAGAAGGATTTACTGACCAATCTTTAACCAGTTGCTTAATTAATTTGGCAAATACTATTCCTGAAGATAAACTCATTAATAAACCAACTGCGATTAAAAAATAGGGAGGTTGAGGAAGACTATACACAAATATTTCCTTAATATTTCCTTGATTTATGCTTTAGATACATTGAGGAATATATACTACTGAATTACAGAATTATTTGTCAAAAAAACATTTTATTTTCAATTCATTATCTGACTTTACTAAAATTAAAAAATAAATTCTTATCTGTAATTCAGCAATATTCAGACATCAAGTCATTAATTTAATTTTTGATTATTTGTCATTGCCATTACAGAAGGTAAAATTGCAGTAGCTCTCTGTGTAGAAAATTCAGCTAGAGCGCCTAAAGCAATATTAAACAAACGACTTGGTTGAAAGTCATCTTGAATTAGACCCCACAAACGAGTAACTTCTTCGGTGTGAATTCGGTCATCTTCTACCATTGCTAGTATCAATTTTTTTCGGAGAAATTCACCCTCTTCACTCAAAAGATATTGTAAACCTAATTGAGCAGTAGGTAGTATATCAAAATTTTGGTCTGTCTGAGCTATGCCAATCAAATTTTCTAACCTTTGCCACTGAAACTTTCCATCTTTAAACAATACCTCAATTAACCGACGACGTAATGCTGGGGACTCACCTTTTAATAATCTTCTTGCCACATAAGGATAAGCAACATCAACTATTCTGAAATTTGGATTTAGGGAAAGAGCTAAACCTTCCTCGGTGACCAAAGAACGAATAATTAAGGCAAACTTAGCCGGAACTCGGAATGGGTATTCATACATTAGTTCCGAGAACTTATCTGTAATTGTCTTAAAGTTAAAATCCTTAACTTTCTCACCCATAATATTTCCCAGCACTATTTCTAAAGCTGGTACAATTGGCTGAATATCTACATCCGGTGCCAAAAACCCAAGCTTGACAAAATCTTTAGCCAACTCTTGATAATCTTTGTTAATCAAATGAATGACTGAATCAACCAAAGTTTCTTTAGTATCCTGCTCCAATTGATCCATCATGCCAAAGTCAATGTAGGCCATCCGACCATCTTTTAATGCAAATAAGTTACCGGGATGAGGATCTGCATGAAAAAAGCCAAACTCTAGTAATTGACGTAGACCGCTAGTAACCCCTACCGTAATTAGAGTATCAGTATCAAGACCTGCTGCTTTAATTTGTTCAGTATCTAATAATTTCAGACCATCAATCCATTCCAAGGTCAAAACATGGATGGTAGTATAACGCCAAAATATTGATGGTACCTTCACACTTGGGTCATCGGCAAAATAAGTAGCAAATCTTTCTGCATTTCGCCCTTCATTGATATAGTCAATCTCTTCAAATAGCTTTGTGCCAAATTCATCTACAATCAGAGAT
>NZ_JAAHGK010000935.1:0-3105 GCF_010672505.1 Okeania sp. SIO2B9
GAACCGCCATACTTTCACACCTAGATCCCTTCCCAAGGACGATAACCTTGTCTCAACATCTCATATTCTTGATTGATTTCTCTCTCTAAAGAAATATAAGAAACTCCTTTCTTAATATTTTCAATGGTAGCTTGCATACAGGCTAATCCGCTTTGATACTCCGAAATATTTGTCACGTTTATCCGAAAGCCAATTTTCTTTGTAAACATTGAGCTTAAAGGTAAAAGTGTAACCTTTCCAATTTGAGAAAAATATTCACCCAAATTATAACTATCCCCTATCCCTAAACTCTTCATCCTAGATTCAAGTTCTGAGTTAAACCCAATATTGATAAAAGGCCCGGCACAGCTACTCTTTATAATCTTCATTCCCATAGCCAAGAAATCAGAATTCATCAGCAAAGCTTCAGCATTCGCCCTCAATCTCTCTAACTCTTTTCTCAATTCTTCACGATGATTCAAGTCTCTTTGTTTTAGAGCCCAAGAAGCTGTAAGTACCTCGGCATTGGTGTAACGAATATGTGCTGCAACAACAAAGCGCTTAATTTCTTTTACAAGTGCCTCATTCTGACTTGTCAAAAAACCTACTTTGCCAATACCGTCAATTCCAAATTGTCTTCGCATTCCACAGGTTGTGATCACTAAATCTGAGCGACTACTCACACTTGCTACTGAAACTTGGTCATTTTCTATTGCTTCAGTTCCTGAAAAATACAGATCATTAATGATTAGGATATTATGTTGATTCGCGACCTCGGCTAATTCTTTTAACTCATCTGGACTATAAATTTGGCACCAGGGATTATTAGGGGTTTCCAGTATAAAAGCAGCAATTAGATATCCATTCTTTTTTGCAGTACAAATGACTTCTTCCAATTTGTCTGGCTTAATCTTAAAACTCGAGGGACAAACTTCTACTAAATGCCGAGTAGTGCCACAAAATATATCTATATTATGTTATGGTTGTAGCGAAAGTTCCCTTCTGGATAAATGACTGTAATAGGTTTAACATTTCCTCCCATCCGTAATAATCTATCTTTGGAGGCTAGAATCGACATTTTCACAAGAATTGTTGAAGTCTTCGGGAAAATAACTACGGATTTCGGATCAACTTTAGGAAAAGAGGGAATTAGCCCAAAAATCTTTTCTGTACCTAGATTAGCAAGAATTTCTGGCACAGTTACTTTATGAGAATCGATTAAATACTGGGCAGGGTAAGATGCATATAAATTCTCCAGTTCTACCATTAGATCTTTCTTCTTATGTTCAGGGGCATCTGAATGACCCAGATCAACCTGACCTTGATAGCGTTTAAGTTTTCTAAATAATTCATACTCTTCTGTTGAACGTGATTTCATAAACCAGGAGATTAATTAATAGTAAAGTTTACTAATCTCATCTATACTACTGGCAACTCAGTCTGTCTTCGAGTCGGCTTTAAATTCTCTTTACAAATCAGCTATTAAAGTGATGACTGCCGACTTAATCGATTGAGAGTTGCTGCCATTAGACTTTGATTTTGACCAGAAACTGTAAAAACTAATGCTTCTCGATAAACTCTTTGGGCATGATGATGACTTAAATTAGCACCTCCACTTGAACTCGTAACAGCAGCATGAGCGCATCGCAGGGCTAAATCAATTGCCCACGCTCGGAGTTGATATTTTTGGTCGATATCTAGATTAGAATTCTGTTGGGCTTTTTGAATGATTGCACGACATTGATTCAGTTCCTGATTCAGTAATTCTGTCGCATCTTGAATAAAGATAAATTTCTTTTGTTCAAAAACTGTTTCCAGAATATCTAACCCAGCTTTAGCACAGCCCAGGGCTAAAAAACTGGCTGGTAATGCATTTTTTTGATCCCTTTGATGAATCCAATCTATGGGTTGAATTGAAACAACTTTTTCTGCGGGTAAAAACCAATGATTGAGTGTAGCAGTAACGGTATTGGTTGAAGTCATGGCACACAGAGACATGGGCTGACTGAATGAAATTTGTTCGCTATTTTGAAACGGAACTAAACCAAATACAGCTTGACCATCCGCTAAGGTTGCTGCCACAATAAATTGATCAAAAATTTGCCATCCACTCACCCAAGGAACGTAACCATTGATGTGATACCCCCCTTCAACTGGAATCGCTGTAATGGTTGGATTTCCTGTTCGTCTGATTTGAGAAAAACCCACCCCGATTTTTATTTTTCCATCACTCATTTTGGGAAGATAAACCTCCTGAAGTTGAGTGTTTGAACTCTGCATCAGCATGGCGGATGCACTTTGATGTTGAGTTTGTAAAAAAGCTAATGCGCCGGAATATCGTGCGACTAATTCCTGAAATTGAACGAAGGTTTCTGAAGTCATTCCTATTCCACCCCACTGTTGGGAGACACGTAATGTTAATACTCCTAATTTACCTAAGCCGTCTAAGGCTTGATAAAGTAACTCTGGAGAAAAATCGATTTCATTTGATCGGGGATAAACATCGGTTTCTAGATAGATTTTAGTTGTCTTGAGTAGATGTGAAATTGTCATTTTATAAAGTTTGTGATAGAACTGACGTTATGCCCAGAGCGATCGCGCTGCGATCATCAACAACAGTTGGGCAAATGCCAGCCTTCAAGCAGTTTGACAGACTTTGAATAGGTCTTAATTGAAGCATCCCATACCATTTACATACATTTTTCAGCATTTATCTGGAGAGTTCATCACTATAACCTCTATAAGTTTCATCGCCATCAATAAATTGACAACCACATTCTACACAGATATAGTTTTGCTTTCCTTTCTTTTGGCTATTTTTATTGATGTTAGTTGATTGATCCATTTGGACATTCCATAATTTTTCTGCCTAAGATCGCGATCGCTCCTTTCTCAAATCATACCTTAATTCACCAACGTCATTTTTTCCACTAAGAACTTTGTACTGTCCAGATCCTAATACAAATCTGGATACTCTCTTAGAAATATGGACATATCAGGTTACAGCGGTTTTCATTTGCGTAGACCACAGTAGGGACATTCCATGGAACGTCCTTACAAGGTTTTGCTTGTGAAGATGTGGTTCATCAATTTGAAAAGCGCTGTAAGATAAATTCAAGATTTACA
>NZ_JAAHGK010000936.1:0-3101 GCF_010672505.1 Okeania sp. SIO2B9
TTAGCAGAACTCAAATCAGAAGTAGAAACTTTACAGACCGAAGTAGAAACTTTACAGACCGAAGTAGATACTCTTCGTCATCAACGTTCTTCTTTCCGAATAGATGTGAGTTCTGCTATATTTTCTTTCATATATTTGAACAGGATTTAATCTAGTCGTTCAGGAACTACTATATATCCGGTGGTGTCATCGCCCAAAACTAAATTTTTTGCTTGACCCCAATACCACCAGTATGCACCAATATAAGCACAGATTAAACTATCTAATTTATCTTCTGTAATTTTGAGGGTAGCTATACTATTGATATTTTCAGTATCTAGGAAATTTTCGGAAATTTCTAGAGTTGGTTCGAGGGTAGTTAAGATATTTGTTATGTATTGGTGCAGTTTCAAAAGTTCTGATTTACGGTCTGCTAATTTCCCTTTTTTGTATTTCATAATTTTTTCTAAACTAAATAAATTAACTATAGCTGGATGAGGATAAACTTCGATTTGAAAACGTCCTGGTTGTTGCGGTTCAATTGTTGGTGCATGAATAAATCCTTTAGCTGTCAAACTCATGCCAAAATTCACGGTTTTCTGAGCAAAAGGACGGTTAAGATTTGCTGGATAACATCCCGCATGATAACGACCAAAATATTTATGAGTAAGTTTATCTGGTAGTCTAGTTCCTGTTTGATTGGGAATTATTGTTGGAGCATCTACGGCAATTAGAGCAGGAGTTGGTAAAGGAGTAAAATTATCAATCCAATTGAGAATATCTTCAGTTTCTAATATGCAGTCTAAGTCTAATATATTTAATTTTTTGTCTGAGTATTGTAGACAGCACAAACCACTTTTTCCCGAACTCCAACCGAGGTCTATTCCTATAAATTTCATAGTGTTGTTTTGGTAAATAGGGTTTGCTGAAAAAGTATTTTTTCAGGGTAATTTAAGTCATCAGTTATCAGTACCTATACAACAAGGAGGCTTTGAAGTAAACATTTCCTCCGGAATGCTGCGCAAACAGCCGTCAGCTCTCAGCTATCAACTAATATCTACTATTTGTCAATGACTAGAATTACTTGGGTATTTGTACTTGTTCAAAATTTGTTTTTTTTGAGGCTATACCTCTCGGCTGAAAATTGGCATATTTGAGGTGTTATTAACGTAAATACTAGCTTGTAGCCTTGTATTGAAGAGTCTATTCTTAGGTGTAGGCACAACATTGGCACAATATCTTATGTACAAACTATGTACCAAATCGCTGAAACAACGCAAGTTCGTGAAATATTTTGTAATAATTTGGGGAAAATTAGACTACTTTGATTTAGATAAATAATATTAAAAGCTGATTTGATTAGTCAAAAAGGCCATCTGGGAGTAAATCCCGGAAGGCAGGTGCTATGTTAGCGCAGCTCCTCTGTCAAGAGGCAGCAGAAAGCCCCTAACAGTGATGTTAGGGAATCCCGCGCTGTCTCGTAGAGCAGCGTCGGGAGGATGTCAATCAGTGTTATACCAATGCAAAAAATAATGCAAGACCTTGCTCAAGGCTTAATTTATTAAGTAATAAGTAAGTAAGAGCAATGTTTTTAGTGTGTATTATTCTTCTGTTTACTACTCCCCTACTCCCCTACTCTCCTACTCCCTAACACCAAATTTTTTTCATTATTGTCTTTGATAAGTTCTATTGAGGGAGAAAATTGTTCAACGATTATATTAGGAATAGCTTTGCCTAAAGTAATCGCCCTAGCTGCCATAAACATTGCTAAAGCTAACCATAATATATGATTACTTTTTAACAACCAACCCACCATAGCAAAGGGTAAAAATCCTACTAAACTAGCAATTAAAGTAGAATTGCGCAATAAACTTCCTTGAGTTAAACCGAGAAAATATCCATCTAACATATAAGCCATTCCCCCAAACCCCAAAACAGGTATTAGCCAAAAAACATAACTATTAATATTGTGAATAATTTCAGTATGATTAGTCAACAAACCAAATAAATAGGTAGGGAATAAACAGAATACTAAAGCAAAAATCAACCCGATACTCACACTAATTATTCCTGATAATTTTACTAATATCTTTAATTGTTCTTGATTTCCTTCACCATAACTTTTTCCTGCTAAACTTTCTGTGGCAAAAGCTAAACCGTCAATAAAATAAGCAGCTAATGTCACTACCTGTAATAACAGGGTATTAGTTGCTAAAACTAGAGTATTTATGTATGAACTTAAATTAGTAAATACAGCAAAAGTAGAAATTAGGGCAAAAGTGCGAATCAGAATATCTCGATTGAGAATAAAAGTTTCTCTAATTACTTGAGGTTGCCAAATATCTTTGATTAACTGAGGAATTTCTCTCAAAGATATTAAGTTAAAAATACAAATTATGCCTACGACTAAAGTAATATATTGACTTATTGCTGTAGCACTACCCGCACCGCTACTTTCCCATCCCCAACGGACAATAAAAATATAATCTAAGATAATATTTGTGCCTTTATTAACTACTGATAATAGTAAAACTTTTCCTCCTTGTTCGAGTCCTAAAAACCAACCTATTAATACGAAGTTTAATAAGGTAGCAGGTGCGCCCCAAATTAAACTTTGATAGTAGCTAATACCACTAGCTTTTACTTCTGGAGTTGCACTAAGTAAACTAAAGCCAATTTCTCTCAAAGGATATTGGAAAATCAGAATAATTGTGCCAATAACTAAAGCAATTAAGCAGTTCCGTAGGCAAATTTGTTTTACTTCCTGATGGTTTTCACTTCCTCTAGCTTGAGCAGTTGTACCAGTAGTACCCATTCGTAAAAAGCCAAAAGTCCAGTAAATATAGTTAAATAAAACTGTGGCTAGGGAAACTCCTGCTAAATTATGAATTTCATCTAAATAACCTAAAAAAGCTAAGTCTACTAGACTTGCTAAAGGAACCATTAAATTAGATAAAATGTTGACTAAAGTTAATCGGATAAAATCATTCTTAATAAGAGACTTCATATTTTCCAAAGAGTAGATTTATCTCCCATTTTACTCACAGAAGTTAGTTATAGAGAAACAAAATTGAGATTTTAACTTTTTTTTGACAATAAACAGTCTCTGAGATAATAAAATA
>NZ_JAAHGK010000937.1:0-3096 GCF_010672505.1 Okeania sp. SIO2B9
GCCGCCCTTGCCCACCACCAGCTTGGCGCCGGACTTGGCAAACCACTCCCCAATCCACTTGGCAAACCGGAACATAGAAATTATGGCAGCTAGAATATTAACCATTGGTTGGGACAAAATTTGCATATCATTTTAATAGGCTCTATAAGTATATATTATGTAATAATACATTTTGAAGCTTTAAATGTCAATATAACTCAAGTCCGACAGCATCGGTATGATCGAGTGCAAGCAATAACAAATTCAAAAAAGGTAGTGACATCTTAATTGGTAATTGATTCCGACAATAAAAAATCATCAATTCCATAAATTATAAAAATTCAACACTTTTTCCTCTTTTTAATCCTGTTTTTCTTTCCCTGTTCCCTGTTCCCTATGTTGTGACTGTAGCAATATTTTATGAACTATAAGGAAGAAAGAAAAAGTAGAGATTTACCAAGTTTTTATACAAACTATACCAATGGACATGATATGATTGATAAATTGATTTAGAATCTGAGAAAGCTAAAGCAGAGAAAAAGTATTTTATTTCCTCTGCTTCTTGTTCTATTTCTTTACAGGGTTATTGACATCCTCACTCGTTAAGTCGCTCGATTATAACGAGGAATTCCCAAACCTCATGATTTAGGTTTACTGCTTGAGTGGCACTTATCTAGATTGTTTCCAACCCCCGACAGTGCGCCTACACAGTCAATTTGTTGAACCACTATCTGTAAAGGCGGCAGTAACACCTCAATGACAAATCACTTTTGCAACTGACACATGACGCATTATTTCGTGATTATAACATAATTCGGTAGTGGTGTACAAGTAGCAATCTTCTTAAAAAAATTAAGTGGGCAAGCAAATACTATTCCGATAAAACGATTGAATTAGATATATTTTCTCTTGCCTTTTGCCAGATGAGTGGTGTTAAGTTAGACTCTTGCAAATCAAGGTCAGTATCTGTTTTTATTTTGGTCACGATTCACCTTCCGGTAAATCTAAGATTATACCGAGAGTCCTCTCGCTCCATTTTAGATAGGTTTTGATAAACTCCCGACGCTACACTTGAGCAACAACGCGGGATTAACCCGCAGAAGAGTTGCAGCTTGTATAGAGGTAATGTCTTCCCCCTATGCCCATTAGTATTCCATATTATGGCTCTCCCATAGGGCTCTGAATCAAATATTATAGGGTGGGGACTTTCCGCCAGAAAAGTTAACTAGCTAAATAATCATTCATATCTTGTTTTCTTTTACGAAGTTTACTTAGAGCTTCTCTTTCTATTTGTCGTACTCTTTCACGACTAATATTTAGGCGATCGCCAATTTTTGAGAGAGTCATACTTTGTCCATCCTCTAAGCCAAATCTTAATGCCAAAACTTGCTTTTGTTGGGGAGTCAGGTCAGTCATAATTGATTCTAAATCACTACGCATGGAAGATTGGAGAGCATAATCTTCTGGAGAAGCTCCTGTATCTTCTAGTAGGTCTCCTAACTCCGTATCTTGATTGTCCCCTACCCGTAAATCTAGTGATAGAGGTAAGCGAGCGCGTTCCAAACATTCACGAATTTGTTTTGGAGTGAAACCTAGTTCTTCTGCTATTTCATGGGTAGTGGCAGAGCGTCCTAACTCTTGAGTTAGTTGGCGTTGGGCTTTTTTGATCTTATTCAGCTTTTCTGTAATGTGAATCGGCAAACGAATTGTACGACCTTTTTCTGCTATGGCCCTAGTTATGGCCTGGCGAATCCACCAATAAGCATAAGTGGAAAATCTATAGCCCTTGGTAGGGTCAAATTTTTCTACCCCTCTCTGCATACCGATAGTGCCTTCCTGTATTAAGTCAAGCAAATCTACATTTCGTTTGATATACTTTTTAGCAACAGATACTACCAATCGTAGATTGGCCTCCACCATTTTTCGTTTGGCTCTTTCACCTTCGCGAACAATTCGCTGCAATTCATGACTAGATAAGTTTGTGGCCTCAGCCCATTCTGCTATTGTCGGTTCGCGGCCTAAACTTTCGGTGAGGGTCTTATTTACTTCATGCAAAGCTGTGAAGCGTTGTACTTGTTTTCCATAAAGAATTTCTTCTTCATGGGTTAATAGGGGGACACGGCCAATTTCTCTGAGGTAAGTGCGTACAGAATCGGTGTCTGAGATTTTTGTCTTCATAACTCTTCTCCCGCTAGATATCTCTACTGGTAGGGTTTCGAGCGCCCTGTTTTGAGTTAGCAAGAAAAGCGGGCGGGTATTGCGCTTTCCTTGGATTTTTTTTAAGAAGTTTGTTCTATGGCCATTTGATATAATTAATTTGGCCTACAGAAATTCTAAATTATAAATTTGATATTTCTGAGATTTTAGATCTGGTCAAAAAACCAAATTATCTTTTATCTTTTGAATCTATTTGTAAGAATTTGTGGACAATAAAAGAAGTTTTACTATTTTTTGAGAATTTAGATTAGATTTTGACTAAGATTCAAGTGCTTTAGTACAGAATCCAGATTGGATTGGCCTAAAGTACAGCTTTTTCGTTTCTTATCTATTCAGATAATTATGATGGCCTTTACACTACTCAATACTATGTTAAGAATGTTAACATTTATTACGTCTTATGGCTATACCTATAAGGATGATTTTTCAGATGAATGAGTTTAATTACCTAAATTAGTTAAATTATCTATAAGAGGGTACTCATAAATTCTTAAAAAAATTGCATCCTGCACAACAAAATCACAAAAATTTTGCAAAAATACTTAAACAAGGTCAAAAAAAGAGTATATGAAGTATATTTACTTGACTTTTGACTTTCAATTTTAAACTTTTGACTATCTTGAGTATGTCTTTAATTCTGTTTGCATAACATTTCGCAGCGAAATGTTTGCTCAGAATTACTTAGTCATTTTTGGCTTCCGCGAAGCGGTTGAGTTACTTAATATATGACTTATTGCCTTGGTATTATTACTGAATCTGGTATTTAAATGGCCTCTGACTCTCGTACTAATGCGGGAGTAGACTATATTTCCACTTACCTGAAGCTATTTGATTTTTCTCTGACTGGGAGCGGGTTATCCTCATCAGCACTTCTGGAAATTTGTCAATTACTCAAGGAGT
>NZ_JAAHGK010000938.1:0-3094 GCF_010672505.1 Okeania sp. SIO2B9
CTACTTCAATGATGAAGCTCAACTACCAGGGGTTCGCCTTGGGGATTGGAAAGTAGTCTTCGCCGAACAACGGGCACACTATTTCGACGTTTGGCGGGAGCCATTTGTGAAGTTACGTCTACCTAAGCTATTTAACTTACGTCGCGATCCTTATGAACGGGCAGATACAGATTCCAATAATTACAACGATTGGTATTCTCGCCGGACTTATATGTTGCTGCCAGCGTTTGGCATTGTCCAGAAATACCTGGATACCTTTGAACAATATCCTCCCAGTCAGGCTCCCTTTAGCTCCGATCTTGACAAGGTTATTGATGAAATCATTGATGAGATTAGCGTGAGCACGGGCGACTAGCTCTGAACCTGGTCATCTGTAGGTCATTTGTAGGGTGGGTAATACCAAAAAACGAGGTCTAAAGCCTCCCCTTGGATAGGGGATGAAAAAGCGGTCGTTTTCGGCTAAGAGCCGACATGAAACGCTGCGCGACATGAAAAGCGGAGCTTCCCGAAGGGTGGGATGGATAGGTGACCTAACCATATCCAATCAACCAAGAGAATATTTAATTCAGTATTTCAAGCCTCCGAGTTTAGTCGGAGGTTCACTGATAACTGATCACTGATAACTGATCACTGAAATGACCCACCCTCATAGAATTATTGCCCTGGAAAACTGATGACAACATATTGACTGATAAACTCTTGCATCTCTAATTCAGCCAAGGCTTTAGGGTTCCGAGCTAGCGTTCGGGACTCTACAGCCCATCCCAAGACTAGATTGTGTTTTG
Source organism: Okeania sp. SIO2B9 (assembly GCF_010672505.1). NCBI lineage: Bacteria > Bacillati > Cyanobacteriota > Cyanophyceae > Oscillatoriales > Microcoleaceae > Okeania > Okeania sp. SIO2B9. The sequence continues at coordinate 786 of NZ_JAAHGK010000938.1, forward strand.
GGGTGTGGCCTGAGATTGTGTTAACCCCTTTTACGAAGTTTTATCTATGTTTTTCAATGGTCTTTTGCACCGAATGGTGAGAGGCGTTGTGGCGTTTACCATCGCAACATCTCTCATCCTCACAACAACTGTCCCACCAGTAATGGCACAGCAAATTCTGCCCCATCCCGACGCCCCATTTTCGGGTAAAGTCGGGCTAACTACTGATGCTAACGACTCTGTAGCTGATGACCTGCAACTGAAACTGCCTTCTAACTTTGGTATAGAAAATGCCCCCAATATCTTGGTGGTGATGCTGGATGACGTTGGCTATGGTCAATTCGGTACTTTTGGTAGCCCGATTACGACTATTAAGGGTAAGATGGGTAAAAAGAAGGAAGTCCCGATGATTAACACCCCGGCGATGGATCGGGTGGCGGACAATGGCTTGCGCTATACCAAATTCCACACCACTGCAATGTGTTCCCCCACACGAGCTGCCCTACTTACCGGACGAAACCACCACTCCGTAGCTACTGGTGCCCTGACTAATGGCTCAACGGGATACCCTGGATATAACAGTATTATTCCCCAAAATGCCGCCACCTTTGCCAAAGTCCTTCAGGCTTATGGTTATGGCACCGCCTGGTTTGGCAAAAACCATAACGTTCCAGAGTGGGAAGTCTCGGAAGCTGGACCATTTGAACATTGGCCTACAGGCTTAGGGTTTGACTACTTCTATGGGTTTATCGGGGGCGATGTTGACCAATACCACCCTCCCATAATTGAAAATACAACCCGTGTTATACCCCCGGCAACCAACGCCGATGGTACCACTTATCACTTCAACACTGATTTAGCCGATCATGCGATCAACTACATCAAGACTCAAAAAGCCCTGATACCGGAAAAACCCTTCCTGGCTTATTTCGCCACTGGTGCTACCCACGCCCCTCACCAAGTTCCTCAAAAATGGCTCGACAAATATGACAAATATAAACAAGATAACAATGGTGAAAGTATGTTCAGTATGGGGTGGGATAAATTCCGCGAAAAGACCTTTGAGAGACAGAAGACGTTAGGAGTAATTCCCAAAGATGCTCAACTAACCCCTCGTCCTGAGGATGATTTACCCGCCTGGGATTCTTTAACGACTGATGAACAGGCATTGTATGCCCGGATGATGGAAGTTTATGCCGCTTTTACCGAGCAAACCGACGAGGAGATCGGTCGAGTAATTGATGCGATCGAGGAGATCGGTGAATTAGATAACACAATGATTATCTACATCGCCGGCGATAACGGTGCCAGTGCTGAAGGAGATATTGAAGGACTTGTGAATGAATTAACCTTTTTTAACAAATTGGATGAACCCTTTGAAGACAAACTAGCCGCCATGGATACCCTCGGTGGGGAGATGCACTATAATCACTTCCCCGCCGCTTGGGCTTGGGCAATGGATACACCCTTCCAATGGACAAAACAAATTGCTTCCCACTTTGGCGGTACTCGCAACGCTATGGCAATTTCTTGGCCGGCTCGGATTAAGGATATTGGTACCACCCGCTACCAGTTCAGCCACGTCATTGATATTTTCCCGACTATTTTAGAAGCCGTGGGTATTCCGGCTCCAGTTAAAGTCAATGGCGTAGATCAAAAGCCCATCGAAGGCACGAGTTTGGTGTATACTTTTGATGACGCTACTGCCCCGACTAAGCATACCACTCAATATTTTGAGATGGTGGGCAACCAAGGAATCTACCATAATGGCTGGATGGCAAGTGCCATACGGGGTGTGCCTTGGGCTGACGAAAACCCAGACGACATCGATGTGCTGCACATGAACTGGGAGCTTTACAACATTGATAAAGACTTTTCCCAGGCCAAGGATCTAGCTGCTAGAAGACCCAAAAAGCTAGATGAAATGATTAAGCTGTTCTATGCTGAAGCCTCTAAATACAACGTCTTTCCCCTGGATGACAGGAAATTTGAAAGATTTGATGAGTCCTTACGCCCGACGATTACCGGAGATCGCAAAACCTTTACCTATCCCGATCATTTCCGGACCAAAGAAACTACAGCCCCTAATATGAAAGGCAAGGACCACAGCATCACAGCCGATGTGGACTTTGAGACAGGTGATGAAGGGGTACTGCTCACCGTAGGGGGACGTTTTGGCGGTTTTGGACTATTCATCAAGGACGAGAAACTGGTTTACCTCTACAATCTCGCCGGGATAGAGCGCTATGAGATACCGTCCACCGAACCTTTACCCACGGGCAACGTTACCTTTAAGGCAGAATATATCACTGATAGTGAAGAACCTGGTG
>NZ_JAAHGK010000939.1:0-3087 GCF_010672505.1 Okeania sp. SIO2B9
TTAAAAACCAAAACTTACTCATAATGAAAGTGATGATTAAGTAGGTAGTTAAACAATTAATAATTAATAATTAATAATTACCTCTCTTTGAAAACGGATAGGATTGACTCAAAGGAAAAATTTTTCTTGTTTCTCCTTGAAAGGAGATGCATTTTACCTTAATTATTTGGTAAAACTAAACGTAAAATAACTACAGCAAGTAAATTTCATCAAACTATTATGAATTCTGACTTTTTCTTTAATTAATTTCTGCCAAGACTCCCCTTAATACATCTGCATTAACCTGGTCTGTAATCTTGACCACACCCACCCCAGTCGGTAACACAAACCTAACTTTACCCGCTTTAACCTTTTTATCCGTCTGCAAAGAAACCAAAATTTCCTCAATATCCAACCCACTCGGCAACCTCGTCGGTAAACTAGCTTTTTCAATCAAAGCTAACTGACGGCGATCGCTCTGTTCATCCCACATCCCCAACTCCACCGCCAACCGACTCGCAGCCACCATCCCAATAGCTACTGCTTCACCATGAGTCACCATAGTATAACCAGTCAAACTTTCCACAGCATGACCAATAGTATGACCGTAATTCAAAATTGCCCTTAATCCCGATTCTTTTTCATCTTTCTCTACCACATCAGCTTTACTTTGGCAAGACCTAATCAAGATTTCCTCTAATAACCCTGGCGTGAGATGATTAATTTCATCAAGCTCCTGACTATTCTCCATTTTGGCAAATAATTCCGCATCCCAGATAGTTCCATATTTAATAACTTCTGCCATTCCACCCCGAAACTCACGCACAGGTAAAGTTTTCAATACTTCCGGGTCAATTAATACGAGACGTGGTTGGTGGAAAGCGCCGATGAGATTTTTACCTTGGGGATGATTGACTCCCGTTTTTCCCCCAATAGCAGCATCCACCATTGCTAATAGAGAGGTGGGAACCTGCACTACATTCAAACCTCGCAACCAAGTCGCTGCTGCAAACCCAGTCATATCCCCAACTACCCCACCACCCAGGGCGACCATTGTCGAAGACCGTTCCATACGGTGTGCTAAAGCTGCATCGTAAATATTATTTAGGGTTTGAAAGTTTTTGTATTGTTCTCCAGCAGGGAGGGTGCAGTGAGAAACATCAAAACCCGCTTGTTGGAGAGAAGCGATCGCTCTTGAGCCATAATGACCAAATATTTCTGGGTTGGAGACCAGCAAGACCTTTTTGCCCAAGTTGAGGGGTTGCATTTTTTGGCCAAGTTTGTCGAGGTTGCCAGGGGCGATCGCTATTTCATAAGATTTGGAGGGTAGTTGAACGGTGATGGATGCCATGGATAATTTCAGACTTTGCTATTTTGAACATTAAATATTAGACTTAATTTTATATTATTCGCCATTTTGGAGAAAAGTTAATGACTGTTGATGGAATTATTGCTTTCGTTGTATTGTTTGTTGGTGGTTTAGGTGTAGCTACAGTTTTAATGTTTGGCTTGCGTGCTGTTAAGTTAATCTAGAATTTTATGTTAAGCATTCAGTAGTCAGCCATCAGCTATCAGCTATTGGTTTTAGTTTTAGATAAAAGCTTTAATAATTGAGTCGGAATTAAATCTTACTACAAAAGCTGGCTATATTAATTGAAACCTCCTTATGAGAGCTGAGATCTAATAGCTGTTTCCGCAGCATTCCGCAGGAAATACTTACATTTTATGAGTTCTCCCGTTAGACGTTTTTTAATAGTTTAGCGGGAGTTTATAAGATACAAAAATCAAATATGAAAATCAAGTTACTGATTTAAAATTATTTTATGAGGATGATTATTTTGAGTGCTTAGAAAAGATAATTAAACTGCTAAATAATTGTCAATTAGAGAGCATAGATTATGATAATTTAATTGCAGAGTTAGAAGCCTTGGGTAGAAGTTAAAAAAGCACGGTTGAAAGTTTCGTGATTTTAATTATTCAACATCTTCTATTTTATCAATATTGGGAAAAGGAAAGAGATGATAATTCTAGACATTGGCAGACAGAAATTTTAACATTTCGAACTCAGTTGGAACTAAAACTCACAACAAATTTACGGAATTATTTAGTTAATAGATTAGATTATCTTTATGGTAAAGCCAGAAAAATTGCTCAAGTTAAATCGGAACTGAAATTACCAGAAATTAACCCTTATACTCTCGAACAAATACTTGATGAAGATTGGCTGCCAGGACAAATTATAGATTAGAAGCTACCATCGGTTTAGTTATTTTGATTTATAAAATTATAGATATGCACGAATACACAATTATTGGTTACGACAGAAAAAAAATTATTACTCCTTAGCATTTTTGAGTGGAGTTTTAAGTCCATTTTTCGTAAGTTGGATGAAACAAGTATTAAATCCTAGTTAAAGTAGCTCAAAAACTTGAATCTAAACCTTAGAAAAAAGTTGATTTAGTTCCATTTAGCACCGCTGTATTATCAATGCAAATCAAGCTCCTTGTTTACAGAATTTTGTATATAGAACCCATTTGGGATCTCCTGACCTAATCATAAGCCTTACAGTTTCTTGGTTTAATCATTATTGGCATAAATAGTTACTAAAGGCTATTACCTAGACCTAAATTGCTCAAGATATTAGCTACTTCAGAAGCTAATTTAGCTTGAAAAAGATACGGTTAGGGGTTCTATAGAAACTATAGATTTTCTATATGCGGGACACGGTGTTTATTGCGATTGAGACATCAATGTAAGAATGATTGCAGCCAATTCATAATAGTTTTACTAATTTTATTTTCTAACAATACGCTTTCAACTATTTTATTTTTTCTGGAACTTGTCTAAATTAAGTTATATACTGTATTTGATATTTGACATCTCAAAAGCGGAAAACTCAGACAATACTATTTTTCCTTCTATTGTAGATAACTAAAGTCTTATTCCAACTTCGGTCTGGCAATATAAATCAGGACAAAACATAATTTAGTTAATCCTTAAAACTTAGTTTTTGAAGGTAATAGCTAATATCAAATATGGATAATTGATGAAAAAACTATACAAGGCAAATCTCCCTACTCCTCACTCCTTACTCCTTGATTTATAGCA
>NZ_JAAHGK010000094.1:0-10320 GCF_010672505.1 Okeania sp. SIO2B9
TGCAATTTGGAAATTATAAATGAAACTTTTATTTTGAAAGTTTTAAATTAGAGGTTATACCAAACCTAGTTATGGCTTGCTGATTAAATATCAAAGCATTCATTGATATTGGTTTTAGGCAATTTATGTCTTGAAAAAGTATGAGCTTTTCAGCAAGGGATTGTTAAAAAAGTGAAGATTTTCACCGAAGCAAAAGCCGAAAAATCACTCTTACTACTGTGTTGGCCACTGACTCTGTAATTTCCATTTATTCTACGTTCTAACTACTCCCTACTTCCTACTTCCTACTCCCTACAAACAGCAAAAAGATTTTCCATACGCAAACCCTAGTTAGTTATCAAAAGGTACTTTTTCCAAATCTATTCTAATCTTTCTACTTTCTACTTTACTTTCTTAATTAAGATACTATCATTGCCATTATGACATAGACAATAGTCATAATTAAACATCTATAGAAAATATACTTCCTGTTTTCTCTTCTGAAAAGCTTTATCTGTAAGCTTTTTAAGGTTTAATAATTGCTGAAAAAATATAGGTATAAATTAAATTTATAAAATATTGTCAAATATATTTGAAATTTAAACTTAATTTTCCCAAAAAAGTTTAAATGAGCTATCTAGGGGAAAAATAGGGGTAATTTGGCTGCGATCGCCTCTGTTTTAGCCATTTATTAAAAGTGTTGATATGCAAGAAATACAGGGTGGTTGCTTATGAAGAAATTTTCGTGTATTTTTGAGGTAAGTAATTAGCTCTGCGTAGGTGCTTATTAAAATGAAGTAGAGAATTAGGGTTTGTTGAAAAAAGCAAAGTGTGGGAAGTGTGGGGAGGGTGGGAAGACAGAGAAAGTAGGATGAATAATTGTTCGAGAGATTTTCCTGCCCCCCTTATCCCAAAATACTTGCTTTTTGAGCTTTTTCCACTTAAAAGCTGGTACTTTTTCCAACCCAAAAAGGCTAAAGCCAATATCAGTCAGTACTTTCAGGTTTAATCAGCAAGCCCGAATTAGTAAGTGGTGGTACGATAGCGCAGCTAAACGTAGTTATCGCGTAGCGGAACGGAGTTCTATCGCGCTAGTATTCAGCGGAGCATGGGTAAGCAAAACCTACTTTTATACTTTTCTTTTCTCTAATACAGCAGCAACTAGAGACAATGCAACTAAAGGAGCTGTAACTGCTCTGAGAATACGTTTACCCAGAGAAACTGCTTGAAAACCTGTGGCGATCGCTGCTTCTATTTCCACATTAGTCCAACCTCCTTCCGGACCTGTAATTATTACTATTGATTTTGGCAGTTGATTATCTAATAAATTCTCAAGTAAAGAAGAGTAGTTATTACGAGCGACACATATATATTTGTAATAATTAGATAAAGTTTGACCATCGAATAATGATAAAGCTGCCGAATATTCCATAGTTTCTCTGATTATTGGAACTATTTGACGCTCTGATTGTTCAGCAGCTTCACGGGCAATTTTTTGCCACCTTTGCAACTTTTGCGGACTAGGTTTTAGTAAAGTTCTAGAACTTATAACTGGCAAAATATGAGTAACTCCTAATTCTGTACTTTGCCTAACAATTTCATCAAAATTATTTCCTTTGGGTAAGGCAGAAATTAGAATCAGGTCTATGGGTAGTTCATTTTGAATAAAAATTTCTTTCTCTAAAATTGCATTGATTGTACTTTTTTTAGAGGTTTCTGTTTGAAGTTTCGCTAACCAAGAATTACCTTGACCATCCATTACAATAAATTGGTCTCCTTCCCCTAGTCGCAACACTCGACCTAAGTAATGCTGTTGTTCAGGATTTAGATATACTTTCTGTCGTTCAATTTGGTGGGGGGCGATCGCTAATCTTTGCAAATTAGCCATATCTAGAAAAAAATTTAATTGTTCAAACTTGGTTATTCTTAAATTAGACATCTCCATAAAAGAAGGAGTAGGCGGAAATAATTAATGATTTATGTACAATAATTAATTTGATTTTTGATTATTGGAGATGTCTAAAAGTTCTGAAACCCTGATGCTACTGTGCCAAAATCGGTATTTTTGGATAGTTCTAACTATCGAGTTATGTGACTGGGTAGTAAATTTATTACAGCTAATTGAAATTGATATTTCAGATTCACTACCACATCATATTTTTAACCTACGATCAAGTTATGTGACTGGGTAGTAAATTCATTACAGCTAATTGAAATTGATATTTCAGATTCACTAGCACATCATAATTTTCAGCCTAGAAATACTGAAAAACTCTTTAGGTGGGAGGGGTTTTTAATCTACCTCGAATTTTGAATTAGAGGACAATTACTACCCCTTATCTCCCACAACTTTTCAATTTCTTGGAGTGAAATAATCTATTAACTATTCTTGCTTAAAATTAGTTTCATCAGCAGCAGATAAGCTTTCGTTATTCCTAATTTTCTCCAGGTATTCTGCAATTGCTTCAGTTGCTAATTGAACTACTGGTTTACCCTGACGCTTTGACTCTTCTTTTAGTTTGGTATAGATTTCATCTCTAACGCTAACCCGATGTCGCATTTTACTGGTATCTTTTGGCTTCTCTGGAAGAGCTGTTTGACCAGCTTCTGGAGAAAAATTAGAAGGAGTGGATTGACTAACCTCTTGACCAAAACTAGAAGGGGTTGGTTGAACAGCTTCTGGAGAAAAATTAGAAGAGGGTGGTTGACCAGCTTCTGGAGAAAAATTAGAAGAGGGTGGTTGACCAGCTTCTGGAGAAAAATTAGAAGAGGGTGGTTGACCAGCTTCTGGAGAAAAATTAGAAGAGGGTGGTTGACCAGCTTCTGGAGAAAAATTAGAAGAGGGTGGTTGACCAGCTTCTGGAGAAAAATTAGAAGGAGTGGATTGACTAACCTCTTGACCAAAACTAGAAGGGGTTGGTTGACCAGTTTCTGGAGAAAAATTAGAAGGGGTGGGTTGACTAACCTCTTGACCAAAACTAGAAGGGGTGGATTGACTAGCTTCTTCACCCACAGCAGGAAATGGTGTTGTAGTAGTATTTGCCACTTCGCCAGATACAGAAGTATTTACTGACTGGGTTTCACTTACTGTTGATGTAGTTACTGGCGGAGTACTATCAAAATTAACGGGTGAATTTACTGGATTATTAATCAGATTCGTTTCCTGATTATTTTCTTGATTTGTAGTTACCCCTTCTTCTTGAGGTTTAGTTTCTGGAGTTGCTTCAGTAACATTAGTAACTACTGGAGTATTATTTTCAGAGTTGGTTGAGGTCAACATTGAATTGTTAATATCTGTATTCATTGAGAAACTAGATTGATAGTTGGTTACGAACTGACGGATGGCTTCAATACCAACACGATTGCAGAAATCGCCGAAACTCTCATCTGGTTGGCGTTGTTGTTTGAAATAGATAAATATCAATTCCAACTCAGCTTCCAGATTATTGATATGTAATTTGTCAACATAAGTTTTTGCCAGTCGTGTTTGATTGGGTGAACCCCCTAAGCAAATCTGATAAGCATCAGGAGCACTACCGACAAATCCTAATTCGGCCATATAGGGTCTAGCACAACCATTGGGACATCCTGTCATTCTAATCACAGGATGCTCCTGTTCTAGTCCCACCTTGTCCAACAATAACCGAATTTGTCCCAGTATACCAGGTAAGGCCCTTTCTGATTCGACAATTGCTAGTCCACAAGTTGGCAAAGCTGGACAGGCCATGCTGTAGCGTACTAAGGGGTCAATATCTTTTTCTTTCCTGACACCATGTTGAGCCAGAATTTGTTCTATTGCTTGTTGCTGCTGTGGTTGAATTTCATAGAGAATTATGTTGTGATTCGGTGTTAACAACATAGGTAGTTGAAACAACTCAACAATTTTCCGCAGTGCTGTTTTTAGCTGAAATGATTCTTCATCTTTAACACGACCATTTTCTACAGAAATTCCTAAAAATAGCTTGCCATCTCCTTGTTGATGCCATCCCAGAAAATCCAAATATTTCCATTCTGGTAAAGGTTTAAAGGGGGCAATGGATTTACCAAAGTATTCTTCTAATTTGGCCTTAAATTTTTCTATTCCCCAGTCATGGAGTAAATATTTCATTCTGGCATGGCGACGGTTGCTGCGATCGCCATAATCTCTCTGAGTTGCTACTATAGCCTTGATTAATTCATAAATATCTTCCTTGGCCACATACCCGACCTCTTGGGCCAAACAAGGGAAAGTTTCTTCTTTTCGATGAGTTCTACCTAGACCCCCCCCTGCTAAAACATTAAACCCTTCTAATTCTCCTGTTTCATTGGTAATTACGACTAGGCTAACATCTTGAGTGTATAGGTCTACTGAGTTGTCTCCTGGTACGGTTACAGCACACTTAAATTTTCTTGGCATATAGTGAGTACCGTAAATAGGTTCTTCACTATTGGTGAATATTGTGCCATTACTATTAAGTTGTCTAGCAGCTTTTACTTCAGGATGTTCTTCTGCACTAATTACTTTTTCCCCGTCTAGCCAAATCTCATAATATGCACCTGTCTGTGGTGTTAATAAATCTGCTATTTTATTCGCATATTCTTTTGCATATTCATATTCGCGACGGTTTTTATATGGAGCTGGAGGAGACATTACATTTCTATTAAGATCCCCACAAGCTCCTAGAGTCGATCCCATACTTTTTATTATGGATGATATAACCGTTTTCAGATTTTTCTTTAAGATGCCATGCAACTGAAAACCTTGTCTGGTTGTTACACGAAGTGTATCATTACCATATTCATTAGATAAACGATTTAAGGTGAGAAAAAGTTGTGGCGGAATAAAGCCACCTGGATTTCTAGTGCGAAGCATCATTTGATAATCTTTTTCTTGCCCTTTCGCTCTATTATCCCGGTTATCTTGTTGGTAAGAACCATGAAATTTGAGTATTTGAATAGCTTCTTCAGTAAAGTGCGTTGTATCTTCTAGCAGTTGAGTTGCTAGGGGTTCCCGCAAGAAATTGCTATTTTATTTTATACCTTCTACCTTAGAAGGTTTTTGCTCTTTTTGTACTAAATTTTGAGATGGAGTTATCATTCTAAAGTTGCTAATAGCTAATATTTAAGTAGAGTTACCGTATTAAATATTCCTTTAATCTTATAATTAGGAATGTAGTTTCCTTAATTTTATTTATTTATAATTCACTATATGTTTATTTTTACTAATCTTTTTATTTTTAGCATTTATAATAATTTACCATTAATTTACAAGTAACTCATTAGTCTTTTATTATACTCTCATATAACCGTATTTTGTCAACCTTATAATGATTCCTTGTGTCACTTATATTTTTTTCGCCTTGAAAACATACGGTATTTGATTTTTCTTGATTATAGAATTTTCAGTATTAGTCACACTCAACTATTTTCGTTCTAAAAATGCCTAATTCACTTATGTACCAAGAAGAAAACTACGTCGTCTTAGAACCAAATAAACCTGAGCAGTTGATGACAGGTTTAGAAATACTAGAAAAATTGCGGCTTATTCTAGCTCAAAAACAACATGATTTACCTAGAGATTTACAAAAGTTATCTTCCCTAGATGCTCAAGCTCAACAACTAAGAGATACCTATTGTGAATATGAATTAAGCAATGGTAATTTTATACAATGGTATGTGGTGCGTTTGGAAAAGTAAGTTTCTACCATAAGATTTTTATTCATTTCTAATATATCCACCCCCCAGCTAAGAGCTGATTTATCAAGTAAATATTAAGAGGCTAAATTCCTTGCTATATTTAGGCTTGGCGAGTTTTTATCCAGTAAATCCCAAATTATTAAAAGCTAGGTAGTATAAGACTTTTCCAACGGAGATGCTGGGCAAACAGCTAAGTTGACAAATCAGCTCTAAGGGAATTTTTTCAATAACATTTTCTCTTTCGTGTAGCGGAACAAAGTTTTATCAGTTATCAGTTAATGTTTTTAACCAGTTTGTAATTGACTCCCACTATTTATTTAAAAGTTAATAGTTATAAGTTTCCAACTCCAATAGACCATTTTTTTGCTAATTAACAGATTTAATCTTAAGTGTTTGAGGTGGATTAGGATAGGAAGTATCGGGTATAAGGATATGACTTCTTTTAGCTAAAATTTGAGAGATACAGTTTCAATGCTGAACTACTTGCTAATAACTGAAAACTTTTGCCTAATAACTATTTAACTAACCAATTATCAACCCGTTCACTGTTAATTGATTCAAAAGCAGGTCTTTATTTGTGAGTTTTATGCAAGCTGATTAATTTTGCTACTTTTGACGACTTTTAAAAGAATATTTTCTTCATCAACTTGCCGATGCAACTATCTAAAAGATTACTTTTTGAAAATACTTCTACACCAGAAAATAAAGTTAATATTTTCTACAAAATATCAATTTATTTTTGATTAAGTATTAAAGATTATATATTTATAGCGGTTTTCATTAACATAGAATATAGCTGTTAGGTCTGTAACTTATTAAACTTAAAACATACTTATATTTTGTCTGTAGTCTACCTTTGTGAAAACCACTATAATAATTGGCAGTCCTGCAACCGTAATAGTGGGACTTACACAAAATAGAGCCATAAAATAGTCTCAAATATATACAGGTAGAGAGTTTTACGTCAAAAAGGTATAATTCCTTCACAAGCACGGGTTCCAGGCATTTTTAGGCCATTGACGTAGTTCCCTTATGCAGACGACTCTTAGGCATTTTTTTGCCAGAAAATGTGTAAGTACCAATAGTATTGATTTAACTGGGGACAAATTACCTAATTATATTAGCTGTGATTACCTCAGATCCAATTAAAAGAAAGCAGTTGAGGGATGGTGTTTTGTTCCGCAACATGTAAAGCGGAGCAGCTCTGTCACTCTTCGGGTCTCCTCGCCATATCCAATCGACCAAGAGAGAGGATGTATTTCTGTTTCTTTCCTACTCACAGTTTTTTCCACTACCCATCGACTCATCGACCCATCGACCTATCTCCTTCTACCATTACTATGTACCACTACCTGATAATTTTATACTTCTGGAGTAGTTATCAGAACTAAGTCAATCTTTCCTTCTGTAGGTTGATTTACCTCTGCTTTGATATTTGGTCCAAAAAAACTTGATAGTTTATCTTGTTTCTGAAGCCAAGTATCTAACGGAATTGACGGAGAAGAAAATTCCAGCACTAAGGCATAATTATCATTAATATCTACTTCCCTTAATCCCTTAAGTATTGGTGTTTCTTCATCTGTGGGACTTAAACCTAAGAGATTAAGAGATTCTTCCAAATGTACTTTTTGGCCATATCTATACCGAGTCACATCTTTGCGTAATTGATTTTGGATGGGAGTAGCTTGTTTTTCTCTGAGAGTTACAATTTCTTTGGTAGTTGGTTGTGTAAAAGTTACTGGTTCAAGTTCAGCAGCTTTGAGAGCAAGTCCTCCTAGAAGCAGCGGGATTCCGTAGAAGAATCCTGCTAAATTAAGTGTGGGATGATTGGTAAAGTAAGCTGCTGTTCCAATCACAGAAATAATTCCACCTACAATTAATCCTACTGTTGCTAATGAAGTTTTACCTAGCATATCTTTAAAAAGAGAAAATATTATAATATATAGATAGTCAGTTTCTTGCTTTTATAAATTCTGTAACTAGAATTTTAGTATTGCTAAGTGTATCTTACCCTCATTATGACTTCGAGGTCAACTATTATTTTAGTTATTTTATACTTCTTTTAAAGTCGGGAACACCAAACAAGGAATAGAGGTATATTCTAGTAATTTTCAATATTGAATAAATGATTTAAGTTTCAATCTATATTTACTTATTGATTTATGTCTCCAAAAATCTACTTGAAAGAGTGAAAAATTCAGGGGTATGGAGATGTATTAAATACTAAGTCAATTATCTGACTTTGCCTAGATACTCTTCAGTATATATTAATGAAGAAAAGGTGGACTACGATCATTTTTTTGTTTATTTTTAACTGTATCAGCCATAAAATTTTTCAAAGCTTTATCTCTATTTTTCATAAAAGCTGCCCAAAATCCAGGCTGAAATTCATCCATTGTTTTTGCTAGTGCCCAAACATCTATTGCTAAAATATTGTACAATCTTTCATCCTCTTTTTTGAGGGAATCAATTTGCTTTAACATTGCTTTATCAACTGTCTTAGCTTCCTTTTCTGGATCTAAATTAGACATTTTTAGTATCTAGTATCTATGATAATTTATTTTCAATAACCAGAGATTGTTGAGATTTATAGATCTAACTATTGAGTTAAACTAAAATATCGTATTAACAAGAGTATATCAGGAATTTAAAATGGACTCACAGATAATCAAAGCAAGAGTGGCTAATATTGAGAGCAAGCGAGAATCTCTAGTTAAACTGCTAGAAAAACCAGATTTGGGTACACTCAGAATTGATATTAATCAAGCTCTAGAAGAGATTGATGACTTGATTGATGAATTAAAGCGAACTTTTCCAGATTGAGAGAAAATTAGTATTCTTCAATTCATTGGTTAAAGATAGATTGACAAACAATGAAGTTAAGAAAAATAGTTTAAATTTGCCTGATTTTTATGCTTAGAAAATACAGCAGCAGATTTATAGTTCACTTTGAAAGTTAGTATGTAATACAAAATCCGGTTTACTAAATTAGAGTTATAACTTTTTCCAGATTGGCTGTTGCTTATCTCCATGAATAATCTATTTCATTAATGGATAATGGATAATTGATAATTGATAATTACCTCTGGTTAAAACCGCTCTTGATTGAATATAAGGAAATATTATTTCTTTTCTTGGTCGAGGGATGGCGAGGAGACCTCACCATCCCACCCTTCGGGAAGCTGCGCTAACGACCGTTTTTTTCCCCTTAAAAGGGGAGGCTTCAAGGCGCGAATTATTAATTATTAATTATTAATTATTAATTATTCGGTAAACCGGATATATAGCAATCCTAAATCATCTATAAAAAATCAAAAAACCATATCAAAAGTCGGAAACTCTTATCCTTTTCTTTTGGGTTTAATACCCCGCTGTCTACAAGGTTTTTACAATTGGTTGGAGTTTGAGTCTCCATCCACTTCTTTCTTCTTCAACCTTGTTTTCAGATATATTCTTTCCTTTTTGGCAGATATTTTCACACAATCTAATACCAATTTGGAAAAATAATGTTACTAATTAATTTGGGCAGTAGGGACGAATGGCTATTTGTCCCTACTTGATCATTGAATATATGGTTTAAATGCAAAATAGCTGATAATTTTTCATTATTTTACACCAAAAACTTCATCTTCAATACCAACCCACCACTCTCCTAAATTCATTAAATCTTGATGAATATCAGCTAATTTTTTAGTATATTCTTCAGGAGAAAGTTCTACACGACGCTCTTTCAATTTTTGAATCCGAAGTTGTATCAATAGCCAAGGCTTAGAAATGCTGTTAGTTGTTTCTATATATTTGGCAAGGTCTTGGCTATCCATAAGTACTATTTTGGTTTTGTAAATTTCTCAGTATTTGTATAGTATTTTAACAGTAAAGTTAAAGGTTGAAATTTGATGTTAGTGGTCATGGCAGCGACAAGTTAGTTTTGTATTTTATTTAATAGTTATAAGTAGGTATGTCTAATTAAACGTTAAAAAAATTGTAGGGGCGAGTTTAACCGAAAGCTTTGACTTAAGCACGATCAAGTTCTAAAAATCCGCCCTCTAATATTACGTTTATTTATGCTCACCTACTTATTTAAAATAATTTTTCAACAAAATACTAACAAGTTGATTAGCGTTAAGTAGGTCGGCATTAAAATTTATCATTATAATCAGACGAAGGGCAGGAGTCAGAATGTAGAAGGGGAAAAGTTTTTGAAAGACTTGACTTTTGATTACATACTGATGATTTTTCGTGTCTATCTACTTAGTACAAATGAGTATTTAATCAAACTTTCTCTACTTATATATTATTAATATTTATTTCGTTTATTTCAGTAATAGATCGACAAAATTATTTGAGTGTGCTGAAGATCACACACACAATCTAATTGCTATCACTCTTCAATAGTAGAAGATTTTGTAAATTTATGTAAAGAAACTTAAACTTGCCTGTTTGTCTAATTAAGAATGGAAAAAATAATAAGTCATAAAAATGGAGAATTTTGAAATAGATTTACAGAGGTTAAAGGAAGAGCAAGAACTTATCCTTAACCAAATAGATAATGCTATTGCCCTATTTAATAAATCTCATCACTTAATTTTATTTAATCAAAAACTTGCTGAAATTTGGGGATTATTGCCAGAGTGGCTTGCTCTAAAGCCTCATTGTGATACTATA
>NZ_JAAHGK010000940.1:0-3087 GCF_010672505.1 Okeania sp. SIO2B9
TTAAACAGCAGAGTCCAAGAAGTACTCAGCTCTGGTCGCTATATTGGTGGCTTTATTGTTGATGAATTTGAACAACAATTTGCTAACTATATAGATGTATCTCATTGTGTATCCTGTAACTCTGGTACTGATGCTCTATTTCTAGCTTTACGAGCTGTAAATATTGGGCCTGGTGATCAAGTAATTACTACTCCTTTCACTTTTTTCGCTACCGCTGAAGTAATAAGTGCTGTTGGAGCAACACCAGTTTTTATTGATATTGACCCCCAAACTTTTAACTTAGATATTGAACAACTCCAATCAGCAATAACTGAAAAAACAAAAGCTATTTTGCCAGTACATTTATTTGGTCAACCAGTAGATATGACCAGGTTAATGGCGATCGCTCGTTCCCATAATTTAATAGTTATAGAAGATTGTGCCCAAGCTACAGGGGCTGAATGGTCAGGAAAAAAAGTAGGAAGTTTTGGTGATATCGGTTGTTTTAGTTTTTTTCCTACTAAAAATTTGGGAGCTTTTGGAGATGGAGGTGCTTTATCTACTAATAACTCGGCGATCGCTAACCAAGTACGGATGCTCAAAAATCATGGACAGTCTGCCAAATATTTTTATGAACATATCGGTATTAATAGTCGCTTGGATACCATACAAGCTGCAATTCTACAAGTTAAGTTGCGTTATCTAGATAGTTGGAATGAGCAACGTCGGGATTTAGCAGATCGTTACCTTGAATTTCTGAGTGGAATAACCGCTGTAGTTCCTCCTCAAGAGTTGGCTGGTAGTAGATGTGTTTGGAATCAATACACAATTAGGGTCAAAAGTCAAGATTTAGAAGCTAAAGCAAAGTCTCGTTTTTCTAGTTCTCTACGCGATTTGATTCGCATTCAGTTACAAAAAAAAGGAATAGGTTCAACGGTCTATTATCCTACTCCTTTACATTTACAGCCAGTTTACAAATTTTTGGCATTCCGTCAGTTGTCAGTGGTAGAACAAGTTTGTCATCAGGTTTTGTCCTTGCCTATGTTTCCTGAACTTTCTACTCAACAACAAGAACAAGTTATATTTGCTTTGAAGGATTGTTTACAGGAACTTTGATAGTCAGGAATTACGCCAAGGCACTACATATAGCAGATAAAAACCATAGCACTATGGTATATATAGTGTTTTTGTTGGAAAAATGCTTCAATAATTTAGAATTTAGAATGCGCGAATTTAGAATTACCTCTCCTTGAAAAGAAGAGGATTGGGTTAAAAGGAATTTTTTTCTTCTCTTGGTCGATTGGATATGGCGAGGAGAGCGGCTCTGATAAGAGCCGCTCCGAAGATCGCCATCCCATCCTAACGGACTGCTCCGCAAACGACCGCTGTCTTGGTCGATTGGATATGGCGAGGAGACCTCGCCATCCCATCCTAACGGACTGCTCCGCAAACGACCGCTTTTTTCTCCATGAATGGAGAGGCTTTATACCTTAATTTTTCGGTAAGTTCTGATGGTGTTGACTTTAATATTTCTTTAAAATTTATTTTTTAAATTTGTAGTTTTGTATACTATACTTAATAAAAATAAAAAAAATTTAATTTAATACAGCAGGGATAAATTTTTTTATACCTTCTGAATCACTCAAAATCTGCCAATTAGTTAAGAAGAAAAAAGGTACAACAAACAACAAAAAGATGAAGGAAAAATTTCAGCTCTAAGCTCTAGAAATATAGCTAAATACAGATAAAGTAACAATTGCCCGTTACTTAGAAACTGTCAATATCCTTGACTTATTTTTGTTGTGAAATATCATCTCCTTTTTTCAAATGACTGAGGCAAAAACTCTATATATAGTCAAGAAAAACTATAGTGCCACACTATATATAGTGATTTGCCAGAGAAAAGCCAAGGAGAAATACCACCTCCTTTTTTCAAATGACTTACACAAAAACTCTATATATAGTAAACAAAAACTATAGTGCCACACTATATATAGTAATTTGCCAGATAAAAACCAAGGAGAAATACCACCTCCTTTTTTCAAATGACTTACACAAAAACTCTATATATAGTAAACAAAAACTATAGTGCCACACTATATATAGCGATTTGCCAGATAAAAGCCAAGGAGAAATATCATCTCCTTTTTTCAAATGACTGAGGCAAAAACCCTATATATAGTCAAGAAAAACTATAGTGCCACATTATATATAGTAATTTGCCAGATAAAAACCAAGGAGAAATATCACCTCCTTTTTCAAATGGCTTACGCAAAAACTCTATATGTAGTCAAAAAAACTAAGGTGAAATACCAGCTCCTTTTTTCAAATGACTTACACAAAAACTCTATATATAGTAAACAAAAACTATAGTGCCACACTATATATAGCGATTTGCCAGATAAAAGCCAAGGAGAAATACCAGCTCCTTTTTTTCAAATGACTTACACAAAAACTCTATATATAGTAAACAAAAACTATAGTGCCACACTATATATAGCGATTTGCCAGATAAAAGCCAAGGAGAAATACCATCTCCTATTTTTCAAATGACTTACGCAAAAACTCTATATATAGTAAACAAAAACTATAGTGCCACACTATATATAGCGATTTGCCAGATAAAAGCCAAACAGACTTAAGTCATGTGTAACTAGCTATCAACTTTTAGCAGCTTTGGTTAAAATTCCCGACAACCACAAGCAATAGTTTAGGAGAAGTAGCGTATCCCCTTCTCCCACGTTAAAAAAAATGAACAAAGCTGAGTGCTGAGTGCTGACCGCTTCTTTAACTCAACTTAATAAATAAAAAATATAAAATTTAAGAGGAAAATATTAAAAGTGGATGACAATCACTTTAATTCAACAAGACGGTACGACCCAGAAGCGATCGCTAAATATTACCGCTACCGTCCCTGGTTAGTAATTTGGAGATTTCTCGTTATAGTTTTGTCTTTTGCTAGTTTTCTACTAGGAGTTTTATGGGATAAATGGCAATATGACAAAGTTGAAGATACTCCTGAACGAGCTACCCAACTGCGAAAAATCCTAACCAGGGACGGTAGCGGTAATATTTAGCGATCGCTTCTGGGTCGTACCGTCTTGTTGA
>NZ_JAAHGK010000941.1:0-3077 GCF_010672505.1 Okeania sp. SIO2B9
TAAATTGTTTCACCAGCTACTTTCCTACCAGTAGCGGAGCGCTATCATCTAATGCCAATAATTGACCGTTGGGTCGTAAAAAATCTACTATATTTCATGTCTTTGCATAAAATTGATAATTCACACCGAGATTGTATTTTTACTGTTAATCTTTCTGGTGCTAGCATCAACGATAGCCATTTTTTAGAATTTATCGAACATCAATTTGCCTGTTTTGAAGTGCCTCCCCAAAAAATTTGTTTTGAGATTACTGAGACCATAGCTATTACTAATTTAGATAAAGCAGCAAAATTTATTCAGTCTCTCAAACAAGTTGGTTGTAGTTTTGCTTTAGATGATTTTGGCAAAGGAATGTCTTCTTTTTCTGATCTCACAAACTTGCCAGTAGATTATCTCAAGATTAACGGGATGTTTATTAAGAAGATGGAAAAAGATACTGTCACTCAAGCAATAGTAGAAGGTATTCATCATATTGGCAGGGCAATGAATTTAAAAGTAATAGCTGAATATATAGAAACAGAGTCAATTCTCAACAAAGTCAATAGTTTAGGAATAGATTATGGTCAAGGCTTTTATCTTGACAAACCCAGCGCACTTTTGTTTTCTGTTTAAGAACTATTCAAGAATGATAAAAATTAGTTTTTCAGTTTGGTGTTCAAAGGAATTTATTTATAGAACCCATTTGGAATATTAGCCCGCGGTATGTGCTTTTGGCTGCCGTCCGACCCGAAGACCGAATCAGGTGGAACATTTTTTTAGACCGAATGGCAGCGGATTTGATATAATATCAAATACGTTTAATACCAATTTGATAAATGTTTGCTACAAATAGTTAGCCTATTTCTTAAGAGTCAGGAGTCAGAATGAATTGCTTCAATATACTTAAGGTAAAGTATAACAATAAATACTACTTATTGCAATAATTGTGACACGAACACTTTAACCAGAGCTTGTTGATTAAGTCTAAAACCTTGATATGTAGATGCTTTAGCCTTTTTTCACAACAAAAAGTGCAAGCTTATAGAGGCGAAAAGCTCAAAATGTGAAGATATTCAACAGACAAAGGCGAAAAAAATTCCGATAACTTTTCCTTCTAAATACTCTGTAATTATCATGTATACTGGCTTATAAATTCCGATTGCTAACTTCTTAACACCTGAATCTTGACTTCTACTTTCACCAAAATACTTTTTCAGTAAAGCCTAACTATTGTATTTTATCAAGATTTCTGCTATTGAATTACCAATATAAGCACCTCTTCCAAAAAATAGAAAATTAAAGCATAGTTCTCAGGGGACGAGGGTTTGAAGGATGAAAGTAGTCTTTTAGACTTTAGCTAAATTAGAAAAAAAGTAGTATAAAAATGAGAATAAGGAAAAAATACTATGAGTAAGCAACATTGGTTAGATATAAGTGAATATGTCTGCCTAGCAGGTTCAGTTTTAGGAACCATTGCTTCAGTTACTTCTGGACAGGCAATATACACAGCAGCACCTTTGACTTTGGCCTTGTCTGCAAGTGTAGCTAATAGAAAGCGGCTAGATAAATTGCAACAACAAGAACAAAGAGTGGCGCTTACAGATATTCAGAAAACCTTCTTAGAAGATGTGGATAGAGTTGATAGTCAGACATTTAAGTTGCAAGAAAAACTGAATCTTCAAACTGAGGACCAAGAAAAGAAATTAGAAGTAATAACAGAACAGCTGAATCAAAAATTAGTAGCTGAAAGGGAAACCTTAGAGCAGCAAACTCAGCAACAAAGGCATAAATTACAAGAAGCTATAGAGTCAATACCAACTGAACTACAACAACTCATTCAACGTTTAGAACCATTAGAACGTCAGCAGAAAGAAATAATCAGTCAACGCTTACCTTGGGCAGTTTCAGCCATTGAGGAGTTACAAGATAGAGCTGCTGCCATAGCACCCTTAGAAAGTAAATTTGGTCATATTAGTAGAAATCTGCAAATTTTGAATAATCGTGTTGAGAGTCTGCCTCAACCAGAGTTTTTTGGTAAAATTGAAACAGCTATTACTTCAGTACAAAAGCGACTTGATTTGAATCCTGTCAATTTTCAAGGTGCAGTGCTAACAGATGCAGATTTCAGTGGTATTTATCTCAAAAATGCAAAACTAATAGATGCTAACCTCAGTGGTATTAACTTGGGTGGTGCTTGTTTAAATAATGCCAATCTTACAGATGTTAACCTCAGCAACGCTAATTTAATAGGTGCAGATTTGGCAGTTGCTAATCTAGCCTATGCAAATTTGAATCATGCTGAACTTGGTCAAGTTGATTTGTCTGGTGCTAACCTCAGTGGAGTAGATTTATCCTCAGCTAACCTCAGTGGTGTTAATCTTTCGTCTGCGAATCTCACAGATGCAGATTTAAGTAATGCTAACCTCAGTGGTGCAAACCTAACTCACGCTAACCTCAGTGGAGTTATTCTCAGTGATGCAGATTTAAGTAATGCTAACCTAACTAATGCTAACTTGTCTCATGCAGGGTTAAATAATACTAATCTCAGTCATGCAAATCTTTGTGCTGCACAATTGTGGTGTGCTGATATAAGTGATGCTGACTTAACTGGTACATTCATAGATCAAAACACTAAATTAGACAAAGAAACTCAAGAGAAATTGCAAAGAGCAAGTCATAAAACAAAGAATCAAAATCTTCGTAGTTATGGCACGAAAGTAACTAATATTAATCATAATGGCGTTCATCTGATGGGTCCTAATTTTTTGGAAGGAAAATCAAATGATAGCATTGTTCAACCTTCAATTATTGATACAAAGTGAGTCCTCCGATATCATCTCTCTTTGAATAACCACAATCAGAAATTTAGGGAGTAGGGAACAGGGATAATTCGTGATCAAAAACCTTCTCCCTTTAAATCTTTAAGCGTTGAAATTTTACTATTCCCTATTCCCTTTTCAGAGCTTCCTACTGACCAATGTTAAATTAATTTTGCACAGGTACTTATAATCTTTAGACATCTCCAATAATAAAAAATAAAATCAATTATCCCACTCTTACTCATCAATTATTTCTCCCTACTCCCTGCTCCCTACTCC
>NZ_JAAHGK010000942.1:0-3071 GCF_010672505.1 Okeania sp. SIO2B9
AGGACCAAACTGACCACCGCAAGGGTCTTAACCGCATTAGTCAGCAATCGTATGTTAGAGAGTTTTGAAGTGGACAATGTGATGAAATACCAATATCTAATAGTTGAGTTATATAGCTAGAGTAGTTAGGAGTCAGTTTGGGTACTGTGAATTATCCAAACAATCAAGGGTAAATTTACCCTTGTAAATTTAGCTAAATTCAAGCAAAAAAAATCAAGAAATGTCAAGGGATGCAAAGGATTTTAAAGATAGGATGTTAGGGAGAATACAAAGTGCTACTCTAAATAGTAAATCCCAAACATTAGCGGAGGGAGCTTATGAAGCTTGTTATCCAGGGTAAGAATATAGAAATAACCGATTCCATTCACGAGTATGTTAATCAAAAAATTGAAAAAGCAGTTAGCCATTTTCAACAACTCACTACAGAGGTAGATGTACATCTGTCAGTAGCTCGAAACCCACGGATAAATCCTAAGCAGACAGCAGAAGTAACTATCTACGCTAACGGTACAGTCATTCGTGCCCAAGAAAGTAGCGAGAATTTGTATGCTAGTATTGACTTAGTAGCAGATAAAATTGCACGCCAATTAAGAAAGTATAAAGAAAAGCGTCAATCCAAGGTGAGTAAAGCTAAAACTGTTGAGATGATTGAATCACAACCAGTAGAGCAGGATTTGATTGGCGATCGCCAACCGGAGCTACCTAGTGAAGTAGTACGGACGAAATATTTTGCTATGTCTCCGATGACGGTAGAAGAAGCACTAGAGCAGCTACAATTTATCGATCATGATTTCTATATGTTTTCCAATGCTGCAACAGGCGAAATTAATGTGATCTACAAACGTTATCATCATGGTGGTTATGGTTTAATTCAACCACGACCTACTAATGGTCATAGTAGCAATGGGAAGGCAGCTCATAATACTGATGAAGTAGCAGGTATTGAATCTGCTCAGGTTTAGAATGATATCAGAATTGGAGTTATAGCAGGGAATAGGGAATAGGGAATAGGGAATAGGGAATAGGGAATAGGGAATAGGGAACAGGGGGAAAAAATTTTCCTATCTGAGGTTCATCATCAGTCTATGTCCTAAGCAACTTGTTCTTTGGTATATTCACTAATCTCTGAGTGATTCATTTTAACAATTAGAGCTTACGCAAAAATTCTAATTGCAGGGTGCGTTGCAATGCGCCCTAAACTGCGGTTATGGGATAATAGAGAATTTTGCGTAAGTCTCTGATGAAAGCCTTCTAGCTTCTTGAGGCAGGTATTGCTTTTAATGTTTTTAAAGCTTCTTCAACGTGAGCTTCAAAATTGAGCATAGAGTCAAAGATATGACGGATAATTCCTTCTTTGTCTATGACGTAAGTAACTCTACCCGGCAGTATCCAAAGTGTAGCAGGAACACCATATAATTCTCTGACTTTGTTGCTAGTATCGCTTAAAAGAGTAAAGGGTAAATTATACTTGCTAGCAAATTGTTTGTGAGACTGTTGAGAGTCTCCACTAATACCAATCACTTCAGCACCAGCATCTGTAAAGACTTGATATTTATCTCGAAATGCACAAGCTTCTTTAATGCATCCAGGTGTGTCGTCTTTGGGATAAAAATAAACGACAACATTTTTCTTACCATGGAAGTTAGATAGAGAAACTGGGGTTTCGTCTTGGGATGGTAAGGTAAAATTGGGTGCTCGATCTCCTACTTTAACTGCCATATTTAAGTTTTGAGTCCATTTTTTTTGGACATACATATAATGTTAACTTTTTGTTATATTAGCGTACATTATTAGGATTAGGAAAATTATAGAAGAAGGAAGAGGGAAGAAGGAAAAATTGCGTTCAAGACAGGGAACGAGAAGGAAAGAAGACAAAGAAAGATCGGAGAAAGTTTTTTGTTTAGCTGGCGCACAACGCATCCTATCTCCTGGGTCGGAGCTGCGCTAAGGTCATGCTGGGGAAAAATGTCGCGCAGCGTTAACGCAGTTGTGCGCCAGCAAAACGCAAATGCGACATGTAACGCGGAGCACGGAACGAAGTTCTATCCCTAATTAAGGGGAGATAATAAGTAATTATAGAATAGATAGGATTTGCTGATTAATATCATGTCCGGTAGCATCGTTTGTGTATAGAATTAAGTCACAATTGGAAGAAACCCTTGAACATAAAGGCCTTTTGCCCTCTGCCTTCTTTCCACCAAAGTATAAGTATTCAAGGGTACATGATATAACTCTAAAAAGCCTTTATTTGTAATAAATTTAGCCTTTTTACGGAAAAAATGCAAGTTTTTCGTTCCAAAAAGCTGAAAATGATCAAATTTTCAGCAAACCTAGAGAGACAAATATCAGACAATTATTCCTCCTGACTCAGTCCTCCTACCCCCTACAAAAAGACTTTTTCAGCAAACCCTAGATAGAAGTTTACTATTCTTCAGATTTAATTGGCGATCACTTGCTTTGCGTTTTCAATTTGAGTCGATTAATTACTATTATGTTAGTTTAATAAGTAAGGGACTTCCGAGTCAAAAAATATTTCATTGCACTGAATTTAAGGGAGTAGGGGTAGTCCAAAAATTGAATAATTTATTTTTTGCTATTCTCTAATCAAAAGAAGTATTCTTTCCCCCTTTTTAGTCCTTGTAAATCCTATGATATTATCTTAATGGATATGGAAATGCCACAAATGAGTGGGGTAGAAGCTACTTGTTGGATTCGTCAACATTTTCCAGATAGCCAAAAACCTTATATTATCGCTATGACTGCAAATGCAATGGAAGAAGATCGCCAAATTTGTTTAAATTCAGGAATGAATAATTATATTTCTAAACCAGTGAAAATTGACCAGTTAAAATCCGTATTATAACTTGAGTAACGATCGGATGTTTAAATAGAGTAATCAAATTAAGTTTGTAGCTATTTATAGTACTGCTTCTTATATCGGTAGTGGTAAACAAGTAATAATTTTTCTAGTCTACCTTCCGATCATTAAAGGGATGTAAGAACTAATATCCTGACATCTTTAGGACTACCCTTATATCATGTGCCCCCTTCTAGGGGAGCTGCGCTAACGA
>NZ_JAAHGK010000943.1:0-3068 GCF_010672505.1 Okeania sp. SIO2B9
GGTTCCCTTGTCTATGTCGAGTTCCTGCGGGGCACATGTCTAGGAAGAAATTCTAACCATTAAAGTAATGGAACAAGACCAAGGCTCTATTCCTCCTCCTCTTCTTCACTCCCAATTTGCTTGAGATGAATATGTTTGCGTCCCAGTGAAATAACAAACTCATCGCCCGGCTTCAAATCCATTTTTTTAGTGTAAATTAGTCTAAAGTTTATATGAAAGTTGTCAGTAAAACTTTCTATATCAGTTGGGCTTTCTACTAATCAGTATTAATATTTGAATTATTCAAACAATTTAATACCCATGTAGCCGAAGCCACCCATACCCAATTTAGACATAGCCTTGCTATAGTTTTTGGGGAAATCTTTAATCCAACCGTTTTTCTTCTTCCGGTTAGATCTTTCGTGACGATCACGATATTCTTTGGTGGATTTATCGTACATTTTTGCAGTTCTGAATACAGCTTTTTCTAAAGGCTTTAAAGCACGTGCCTGCTTTTTCTTTTTCCTTTTTTTCCTTTTAGCTGATTTACCATAGAGGGTTGATGGGGCACCACCAAAGTCATCATCACTTTGCAGTACGGTAACACTTTTTACATCTTCTTTCGCCACTTTATTTCTCCTTTGAATATTTTCTACTAAACTATAATTATTTTAGTAGATATTTATTTTTCGGGACTTAATAACTTGGATTTCCTGCTAATCGGTATTAATATTTGAATTATTCAAACAACTTAACACCCATTACACCCATTCCACTTCCACCCAACTTAGACATAGCCTTGTTATAGTTTTTGGGGAAATCTTTAATCCAACCGTTTTTCTTCTTTTTGTTAGATTTTTCGTGACGATCACGATACTCTTTACTAGATTTGTCATAGCTTTTAGCCATTGAAAATACCATTTTTTCAAAAGGCTTCAAAGCACGTGCCTGTTTTTTCTTTTTCTTTTTCTTACTTTTGGGGGACTTTCCATATAGGGTGTCTGGAGAGCCACCAAAGTCATCATCACTTTGGAGTACGGTAACGCTTTTTACTTCTTCTTTGGCCATTTTTTTCTCCTTGTATGGTTTCTACTTTAGTATATTGATATCTATCATAATTATAGCAGATTATTCTTGAAAATATTTAATCTTTATATACAGTTACCAATATTAACTGGGCACAAAGTAAGTATTCTAATTATCAATTAAACACTTTATAGATATACTGGACAAAACAAAATTCACTCATTAGAGATTGATTGGACTTTTACCGAATATCCAGAGAAAGTGAATAGAGTTAATGTGTAGGAATATACATACAATTTTAATTAAATCAGGATGAAAATTGTTCAAAAGTGTTACTTAATATTTATATATCTATATAATAATTAGGTCAAAGTTAAAATTGCTATCAACCTATTTTTTAGTATCTCATGGTAGTCGTGACCCACGATCGCTCCTAGAATTACACATACTAGCTGGACTTTTATCTAGGCAAATAAATTTAACTGGAAATTTGACAAGTAATGATCTTCTCAAATGTCCTTTGATTGGTACAGGAGTTTTAGAACTGGGACTTAAATCTCTGCACGAACAAATTGAAGATTTTTGGGAAAAAAGGCGATCGCTCTACATTAATCAAGTTAAAATTATACCTTTATTTTTATTACCTGGAGTTCATGTCACAGAGGATATTCCAGCAGAAGTAGAGGTATTCAGGCACAAGGTTAAAGCAAAGGAAAAAAGTAAGCAAAAATCTG
Organism: Okeania sp. SIO2B9; assembly: GCF_010672505.1. Lineage (NCBI taxonomy): Bacteria > Bacillati > Cyanobacteriota > Cyanophyceae > Oscillatoriales > Microcoleaceae > Okeania > Okeania sp. SIO2B9. Next base: position 1,740 of record NZ_JAAHGK010000943.1, read on the forward strand.
AATTTAACTCAGAAACTTATAGCCAAAGTAAAATCACTCTATGCCCCTATATTGGTTCTCATCCAGAAATGGCACGTTTACTGGCAGCTAAAGTAACTTCCGTGACTGCTGATGCTTGGGTAGTTATTTCTCATGGTAGTCGTCGTCCTGGTGGCAATGAACCTGTGGAAAAAATAGCCGAGTCTCTTGCAAGTAGTTGTCAAGTTTTGGTTTGTACTGCTTATTGGTCTGTTTGTCCCGACCTGAAATCAAGAGTTGAAATATTAATCAGACAAGGATATCAAAGAATTGGAATTTTGCCTTATTTTCTGTTTAATGGGGGTATTACTGATGCGATCGCTGATACAGTTAATCAATTTACTCAAATATACCCTGCTATTAAATTCTGCCTGAGTGAACCTCTTGGGGCAACTGATGAATTAGCTAAATTAGTTTTGGACTTGATTAGCGAAACTGAATAGAAGGGAGTCGGAGGAATTTTGGGCATTGCTGAATTAAGGTATGAAAGTAGGTTTATAGGGAACACCGGATCTGGGAACACCGGATCTGGGAACAGTTAATATTAACAAGTAGTTCAAACCATCCAAAATAAAAAATCCCAAATACAAAATTATCAAATCATACCCAGAATCAGCAACGCCGAATTTTGAAAGATTCTCTTGAGAATTGACAAGAATTTTGATTAAGTCTAATGAATAAAACTTGATACTATAAAAAAATACCTCCCTAATTTATACTTGGGAGCCATAAAAAATGTAGATTTTGGGAAAGTTTTGGATTTATTATATAGAATCCCTGATCGTATCTTTGCAGGGGGTATGTGCTTTTGACTGCCGTCCTCAGAACTTAGTCGGTGGTGAAGTCAGGAGATTCAGGAACGAGAATAAGGCCAAAAGTGAATGAAACCCCTGGCCCTTCGGGTATTTCTTTCCTTCTCCGGAGGACCTACGCTAACAGAGAAGCTTTGCGTAGGGCAGTTGCTTCAATTCGGCGGGGCACCTATGGGGTGGGGGAGGCAGGTTTCGCCCACAGACGGGAACCTGAAGGGCGTACTGCACTCACCGCCCGATAGCGCAGCAGGTATAGCAATGTGCGCTGGCATATTTACACATTATTTTTTGTACACCTGTTCGCTTACTGCACTTTGAGCTGGACATTGTAAATACCTGAGCGCACATTGCTATAGTACACCAAGCAGGTTGAAATTTGCTTCTATCTCCCCATCTCCCCACATTCCCCTCCTGGGAGGGGTTAGGGGTGAGTCCCTATCTCTTTGTTAAATAGAACCCATTTGAGATCTATTTAACAAAGAGATAGGGACTCACCCCA
>NZ_JAAHGK010000944.1:0-3061 GCF_010672505.1 Okeania sp. SIO2B9
TATAATGTAGGGATGTTCTATGAAATATCCCTGCATTATACTAACGTAAGCATTCAGCTATTAGCTGTCAGCTAGCCTCCTCCGGAGGAACTGCGGACTTCAGCAACAAGACTCTCTCATATAGGACAGTGTTTAAATTAATATAGACTTTAAGGATAAGGAAGGCAACTTTTGTAGTAAGACAATGAATAAAGCTTTGATCCTAAACTAAAAGCAATAGCTAATAGCTGATGGCTGACCGCTGAATGCTTACATACTAACTTTTACAGAGAGAAAGTTTAGGGTAGATGAGAAAAGGTTGAATCTTGCATCCTCATAAAGTATCTTTGATAACCGAATCTGGTATGACCACTCAGCTTCTCTACTGAGTCTAAATTCCTCAATACAAAGAGATAAATATTAAGTATGAAGAAAATTAAAGCCAAGAAAAATCAAAAAATTAATCAAGTAGAGAATGGTTTAGTGGCATTACAAGAATATGAACTAGAAAGTGTGGTCGGAGGATTTCTTCCTCCAGATTTAGAAGATTTAATGAATAAAAGTAAGGAGAATCCAACTTCCCCTAGTATTGAAAGTAATAGGTGGCGGAATTTAGCTTAATATTTACCGAATAATTAAAGTTTAATATAAAATCCGGATAATTAAATTTACTTCCCAAAAACAGAAATAATGCTATTAACTGAACTGTATTATTTACCGAATAATTAATAATTAATAATTAAATAATTATGGTTTAAAGCCTCCCCTTTTAAGGGGAAAAAAGCGGTTGAGGGATGGCGAGGTCCCCTCACCATATCCAATCACGGTCGTTAGCGTAGCTTCCCGTAGGGTGGGATGGCGATCTTCGGAGCGGATCTGTCAAGAGCGGGTCTCGGAGCCATATCCAATCGAATCAAGAGAAGAAAAAATTTTCCCTACTGCGTCAATCATCTTCTTTTCAAGGAGAGGTAATTATTAATTATTAACTGTTAATTATTAATTTTTGAATGTTGCCCACCACGAAGCATAAGTAATTTTTTGTCGTAGCAAAAACCATTGTAAAGCAGTTAAAATTACTCAAGTTATCAAAATTTTCAAGAAATAACCTAATGGTAATGGGTATGGAGGCCAGTCATTTTCTTGTAAAGGCACTTCAAAAATAATCACAAATGCAGCAAAAGTAACGACCCCCAAAATAGATAAACCTATAGGCAAAGCTATAATATTGGTAATTACCCATTGCCATACCAAGGGATATCAATATCTCATAAACCATGCTTGTATTCAGATGTTGGCCAAGCATAAAGTTAATATTGGGATTATTAGTTACCCTTCTTCCTTATTCCTTCGAGTTAATAAATATGACTACTTGTACAAACTGTGGACATAACAATACTATTGCCTCTCGCTTTTGCTCTAACTGTGGTGCTTTTCTAGAGGAAATAAAACCCTTTCAAACAGCATCTACGGAATTAAAACCAGGAAGTAAATTAAGAAACCGCTACATAATTATTCGTCAAATAGGTCAAGGTGGATTTGGCAAAACTTACTTAGCAGAAGACACAGGTAGATTTAAGCAAGCAGTAGTTTTAAAACAATTAACACCAGGAAACCAAGGCACTGAATTTATACAAAAAGCGGAGGAACTTTTTCACCGAGAAGCAATGATATTACATCAAATTAATCATCCTCAAATCCCCCGTTTTTGGGAATTTATTCGGGAAAATAAATGTTTGTTTTTGGTGCAAGATTTTATTGAAGGGCAAACTTATGAATCTCTGCTTAGTCAACGTCGGCGACAAGGTAAATTTTTTAGCGAAGTTGAAATAATTGACTTTATTCGTCAAATATTACCAGTTTTAAATTATCTACATAGTCGAGGAATTATTCATCGAGATATTGCTCCTGATAATATTATTTGTCGGGCAGAAGATGGGTTACCAATTTTAATTGATTTGGGTGGAGTAAAACAAATTGCTGCCGAAGTTTCTCACAAAGCTGATAGTTCCGAAAATGTTGTTTATTCTGGCACTAAATTAGGTAAATTTGGTTATGCTCCTGACGAACAAATGCGGTTAGGAATAGTTGCTCCACATAGTGATTTGTATGCTTTAGGAGTGACTTGTTTAGTATTAATGACTGGTAAACTTCCCTCAGAGTTAATTAATACAAAAACAATGCAGTGGCAATGGAGTAAAGAACTAAAATTAAGTCCGAAGTTTGATGGTATTTTAAATAGAATGTTAGCTTTTATTCCTGGCGATCGCTTCCAATCAGCGGAGGAAATATTAGTACAGCTACAACCTCCAGAACCGGAAATTATTGCACTAACTCAAATCAGTAAAACTGAGTCAAAGAATCAAAAAATAGAGACAAAAACAGCCATAGCTTCTATTCCAAAACTCGGAAATATTATTCATAGTTCAAATGACGTACCAGCAGAAATTATTGGTTGGAATTGGGGGGCATTTTTCTTGCCTGGTTTGTGGTGTTTAACTAATCATGTTTGGATAGGATTAATTGCCTGGATTGATTTAAGTTTTGTTACCTTAGGTATGGGATGGTTGCTGACAGGAATAATTTTAGGTCTTAAAGGAAATGAGTGGGCTTGGAAAAGCCGCAAATGGAAAAATGTTGCTGAATTTAGAAAGCATCAGAGAATATGGTCGATTATCTCTTTATTATTAATTTCAAGTGCCGTAATTATTGGGATTTTAGTAATTTTATTTCTGTTTGTTATTGCTGCTTTTATTGCTGGTTAGAAAGGTTGGTTTTCTCTAATAGAATTTGACTTTTAAATTAATCCTATGTATTATATAGTAGGGAATAAGGAATAGTGGGAAAAACATTTCCACTGATTCGGATAGTCATCACTCTATGTCGGTGCTCTACCTCTCTATTCCTATATAAGCTATAAGCAGTTTTTTAAAAAGACAAATAGCACTAATTATGAAAGTAAAACATCCAATTAATCTATCTAAAGCGACAACTTTTATATTTATATTGACGCTGATGATAGCCTATCAAAATTTTTCTTTAGTTGCGTGGGTATATCTATCCCTACATGGTACTTATGGAATTT
>NZ_JAAHGK010000945.1:0-3061 GCF_010672505.1 Okeania sp. SIO2B9
GTATAGATGTAGAAGCGTGAAATTCAAAGCCATAAATTTTTTTTACTTACAGAAGTGAGGTTGAGATTTAGGTTTTAGCATAATTACTACTTATTAATAAAAAAATGTAGCAGTTTAAAGAAAAAGACAGGAAGCTTATTCCCTGCTAGGAATACTGAATTAGATATCCGATCAAACCCAAATTAAAATCAATTACAATAAATAAATTATCAATTTATCTTTTTTATTCCTCTCTTAAGTCTATCTTAATCTTCTAAAGGGGCTTTGTGCGGTGGTAATTATGCACATTTATTAAGCCCCCATAAAGATACCTCAGAATTACACAATCAATGCATAACTTACTTCTAAAATAAATCTAGTTTTCTGCTATTACTCTCTACCCAAATAAGAATCATTTCGAGTATCTATCTTAATCCGTTCTCCCTTAGATATAAATAAAGGAACCATAATTTGAGCTCCTGTTTCGACAATAGCAGGTTTACTACCACCAGTAGCAGTATCTCCTTTAACACCAGGGTCAGTGTCAATTACTTCTAAAGTTACTGAGTTGGGCAGTTCCACTTCTATTACTTGTTCGCCCCACTTAATCACATTAACCTCCATACCTTCGCTTAGATACTTAACACGCTCGCCAATTTGCTCTGAACTTAAACTGGCCTCCTCATAGGTTTCCATATCCATAAACACAAATTGGTCAGCATCTTTATAAGTATGCTGCATAAGTCTCTTATCCAAAGTAGCTTGAGGTACTGTTTCTCCTGCTCTAAATGTTCGTTCCACTACACTACCAGTTTGTGAATTTTTGAGCTTTGTTCGGACAAAAGCAGAACCTTTGCCTGGTTTAACGTGCAGAAATTCTACTACCCGCCAAACTGAACCATCCAATTCAATCGTCACACCGGGGCGAAAATCATTACTAGAAATCATATAACAACGTTATTGCGGTTTTTAATTAAATTATCAGATTAGAACTTAACATTAGACATCGTACAATATTCGGGAGTCAGAAAAATTGTCAAATATCGTGGGAGTAGAAAGCAATTTTTAGCACCTCGTCAAAATAATTTTATGTAAAATTTCTGATGTCTGGCGATCGAAATCAAAAGTTTTTTTGTCTGAGACATATTAAGGCATATAGTAGTACTTTCTGCTGTTAAGACAATAGACTTGAGTTATTTGCGCAGCATTCTGCTAGGAAAAGGCAACAACTCTAGAAGGCATTTTGCCTTAACCTTAAATGCGTAATGTCATCAGGACTTACGCAAAGTACGAAATTATACACCATCTGTAGGGGCAAACGGCCGTTTGCTGGCGCATAACTATAGTTAACGTCCCTACTATATGCGGTGGTTATGGGTAAGTCCTGATCATGTCCGGGTAATTAGTGATAAAAAAACTTTCTCCTTCTATTCTTCTTTCTTCCCTCCTGAGGACTGACTCCTGAATTCTGCTGAGTGATTTATTTATAACTGTTCAACCGGACATGATATAACTCTATATCTCTACTCTATTGCCTATTGCCATATATCAGCAAAACTATAGTGCTGCGCGCAGGCAACAGGCAGTAGGGAACAGCTCATTTGGGGGAATAAAAAGCTAATAATATAAGACTTTTAGCTATTGGACACCTCCTGCAATTTGTAAATATGCCAGCACACATTGCTATAAGTCGTGACCAAATCTAAAACCTAATTTTTGCCCCCAAAAATCCGATGAGTGTGGACAGCCATGTAATATTAGTAAGGGAACAAAAATTCATAAATATGCTAAATCTTCACAATTCCGTCATTAACACTTGTAAACGCTTGCTTAAAACTGGCATCCTAGCACTATTACTTTTCACTTTGTCTGTTGGTCTTAGTGCTGCTTGGTGGGACTTTGGTGGTAGCACAACAACTCGTGAAAGTCGTTTGCCCCAGGGCGATCCGATTACTGATGGTAAGGCATTATTGAGGTATGCTCTACCGATAGACAATGAACCAGTGCGTAAAATACAAAGGAGTCTGGAAGATATTGCTAATAGACTGCGAGCAAAACGTTGGTCTTCTGTTAGTAGTGATATTGCTGCTGCATCTAGGGTTCTTAATATTAGTAAGTCTCAGTTATTAGCTAGTGTTTCTGAGTCGAAACAATCTGAGGCAGAGGCCATAATTGAACAACTCAATCGGGGCATTATTAATATTCGAGAAGTTGCTGAAGCTAAAGATGGGGAACAAGTATTGGAGCAACGGGCACAACTACTGGTATTAGTGGGTCAGCTTGAAAAGTTGATGCTAGAAGGATTTCCGTTTGAAGTACCTTCAGAGTTTGCTAGTTTACCTCAACTCAAAGGTCGCGCTACTATTGAGATGGAAACGGAAAAGGGTTCTTTGACTTTGGTTGTTGATGGTTATAGTGCCCCTATTACTGCTGGTAATTTTGTAGATTTGGTTCAGAGGGGTTTTTATGATGGCCTAGAGTTTATTCGCTCAGAACAGTCTTATGTTTTGCAAACTGGAGACCCTCCTGGCCCAGAAGTTGGTTTTATTGACCCTGGTAGTGGTGAGTATCGTAGTATTCCACTGGAAATTTTGGTCAAGGGAGATCAGGAACCAATATATAGTTTTACTTTAGAAGAAATTGGTCGTTTTCGGGAGCAACCTGTTCTGCCTTTTTCTGCTTATGGTACAGTGGCAATGGCTCGTCCTGAATCTGAAAATGATGGTGGTTCTTCTCAATTTTTCTTTTTCTTATTCCAACCAGAATTAACGCCTGCAGGAGTAAATTTACTGGATGGTCGTTATACGGTTTTTGGTTATGTGGTGGAAGGGAAAAAGGTTTTGGAAAAATTAGGTAAAGGAGACAAAATTATTTCTGCTAAGGTAGTTGCTGGATTAGAAAATCTTGTTGAACCTGAAGCTTAAAATAGTTAGGTAAAACTTAGCCTAAAATTAGGGTAATTGGATAATTTAGCGACTAAAATCATCTTGAGATTTTCAGACTAAGCTACCAATTACTCTAATTAGTTTAAAGTTTAAATAATAAAAATTACAGTTATAAAAATAGGAAAAATTTAGGAAGA
>NZ_JAAHGK010000946.1:0-3058 GCF_010672505.1 Okeania sp. SIO2B9
GGCTAACTTTCCTGTAACTTTCCCGTCTTGCATAAGCTATTCTTACCCATAAATAGAGTCTTATATATACATCACTTTAATCAGGAACTTATCTACTTGTTGGAGATAAAGATATTGTTGGTGGCGATCGCTCCTCAAAACAACTCAAAAAGCCATCGCATCTCATCATATTTGTGTAAGCATTCAGCAGTCAGCTATCAGCTTTATTATCTTTAAAGGAGAAAAAAGCAATTTTATCAAAGCTTTAGAGTACGAATCTTTGTTTGAGAATGTAGTAAAAATTAAACGAATGCTTGCTTCATTCATTAAAAAGCTTATAGCTGAGAGTTATATCATGTCCGGATAATTAGTTATAAAAAAACTTTCTCCTTCTTCTCCTGTTGTTCTTCTTTATTACCTCTTTCCTCCTGACTCCTGACTCGGTCCTCCTGAGGACTCCGTAGTTATTTATTTATCACTGTTTAACCAGACATGATATTAATAGCTGAATGCTTACATATTTTTTCAGCAATAGACATCTCCAAAAATCAAAAAAAAAATCAATTATCGTACATAAATTATCAGTTATTTCCCCCTCCATACCTATTCCCTATTCCCTATTCCCTCTTTTCTGGAGATGTCTAATAATATTACAGGACTTACGCACGGACACTAAATCCAGTGAGGGTGCCATTCAGAGCTTTGCGGAGCACAAATACCATTTGCTTCGCATAACTATCGTTAACGCCCCTACAGATGGTGCTTTAAAAGTCAATTTGCGTAAGTCCTGATTAATTATCAGGTAGTGTACTCAGCGTTAATTTTCACATAATCATAACTCAGGTCACATCCCCAAGCTTTCCCACTACCACCACCATCGCCAACTTTGACAGAAATTAACACAGTATCATCCTTCAAATATTCTCCCGCTGCTCTCTGTTTCAAATACTCGCTAGCAGCAGCTCGGTCAAAATCTAAAGGTTGACCGTTTTCCATCATCAAAAAGTCTCCCAACTTTATCTGTAACTGCTCCTGCTCAAACTTGACTCCAGCGCGACCAGCAGCTCCAGCAATTCTTCCCCAGTTGGGGTCGCGACCAAAAATAGCTGATTTTACCAGAGAAGATCCGGCAATAGTCTTAGCAATTTTATTCGCAGATGCTTCATCAGATGTTCCTGTAACCTGAACTTCCATCAGACAAGTGGCACCCTCTCCATCACGAGCGATCGCTTTTGCAAAATATACACAAACTTCTGTCAACATCGCCTCCAACTTTTCCGCCTCCACCCCCGCATTAGTAATAGCAGAGGTGCGAGATTGACCATTTGCCAAAGCAATTACTGTATCATTGGTACTCGTATCCCCATCAACAGTAATTTGATTAAAACTACGATTAACTGCTCTAGTTAACATCTCTTGCCATAATGGAGGAGAAACTGCTGCATCACAAGTTACAAATGACAGCATTGTTGCCATATTCGGATGGATCATGCCAGAACCTTTAGCAATACCACCAATACGCACCGGGCGATCGCCCATTTGAGTTTCCAGAGCAATTGACTTTGTGACTAAGTCTGTAGTAACAATAGCTTTAGCTGCTGCCTCTCCCCCTTCGGTGGAAACTGTAGAGACTAACTGGGGAATTGCTGCTTTGAGAGCATCCATTTTAATTCGTTTGCCAATAACTCCTGTAGAAGCTAGTAATATTGACTCTGGAGAAATATTGAGTGTTTTCCCCAATACTTCCGCGCTTTCCACAGCATCCTGCCAACCTAAACTTCCAGTCACAGCATTTGCTTGCCCAGCATTACACAAAATTGCTCTAGCACTTGGTTTAGCTTCTAGCTGTTGCCGACAGTAGTCCACACAAGCAGCTCGTACTTGACTTGTCGTGAAGACTCCAGCTGCGATCGCATCTACATCTGATAAAATCAAGGCCAAGTCTGGTGCTCCAGAGGGTTTTAACCCCGCAGTAACTCCTGTTGCCCGATATCCTTTGGGAGCTGTTACTCCGCCAGTTATTACTTGCCAGTCTGACATTTTTCTTTCCTTGATTTGATAATTGTGCTGACTGGTAATTATAAATTATTTGGGGGGTATTACAGACTAAACTTCATCATAAATCTAGATTTTCATTTGAAGATCAAAAAATCAGTTGCAACTTCCTTTGATGGATATCTCAAAATTATTATAGATCGGGACTTACGCACGAGGCACGAAACAGAAGCGTTTGAGATTGCTTTCCGTTCCCGACTGCTCCGCAAACCCATAGGGTCGCAATTACGGAAATACGTTCTACTGCATAAGTCCTATTGATATTTTCTTGTTTGAGATATTCCATCAATCCTAATATTTGTGGCTACTCCCACAAGACCTTGCTATCATAAACTAGAGCATTTCGTTTATCCTTAAGTTTCTGTTCTTCAATAATTACTGCCTCAATTTCTTCTACAATCTGCTCGGAAACTCCCATTAAACCAGCCATTTTCCGACTACTGGGACTGCCTTAAAGAAATCACCTTTTGCTAGTTGAAGGCTATTGCTCACTCCTATTGTTTCGAGTAAATAAGAGGTTCTCTCAATCACATCCGGTTGATCGAACAACACCCCAGTCATAGTAGGATAAGCTTCAAGAATAGAAGATAGCAGTTTGCCATTACCACCACCCACATCAACCAATTTACCAATAGATGAAAAATTGTAAGCAGCTAAGATACTAACATTTACAACTCCTGAAAGATCTGTCATCGCCTGATCGAAAGTTTTTGCTGAGGCAGAGTTTTGCTTGAAGAACTCGTAAAAATTCATCCCATACAAGTTCTCCAAAGCGTTATCTCCTGTCTATATGCTATACATTATACTCCCCCAGACTTGATAATGTTCTTCTCCTAACATGATTGCATAGGTTTTTAAGGAGCATTGACTTAATCAAAGAATAACGATATAATAAGTTTTGAAGAAGGAGACAGGAGACAGGAGACAGGAGACAGGAGGAAAATTACATGGGGATTCGCTCCCCCAAGTAATTTTGAACACCGTGTAGACGGTGGGGTATTAAACCCACAAAGAAAATGATAAA
>NZ_JAAHGK010000947.1:0-3056 GCF_010672505.1 Okeania sp. SIO2B9
TAACCAGTTCCTAGTCGTAGTTCTTTGTTGAAAATGATGCAAAATAAACATGGTAAAAGTAATAATTCTCAGTTGAAAACTAATCATAATAATTATTATTGGGAAGCTACAAATGAGCAAGTAAATTCTCCATCGCCAACTATTTCTCCTAATTTAACAAGTGGAGAGGAAGATGATAATGGAAAATCTCAGAAATGAGGAATTACTTGTGTCTAATTAATATTAATAGACATCTCCAACAATTAAATATATAGCAGTTTGTTTTGGTATATTTACAACTAAAATCTATGAGTTATTATCAAAAGTTGTTATAGATAAAATCTGTAACTAGACGAGTGCAAACTGCTATAAAATCAATTATTATCTATAAGTTAAATTATCAATTGCCGAAAAATTGTGGGTATGCGCCTCCCTTTTTAAAGGGATAAAAAAAGAGACTATTCTTTATGTCAAGCCTACTTATTGCAAAGGTACTGAAGTCCGCAGTTCCTCCGTTAGGAGGCTAATTGATTACTGATAATAGTGAAGTTTTCTCAGCAAATAATTAATAATTTCCAGCTTGAAGTCTTTCGGAACCAGGAGAAAAATAATTTAAGCATTCAGCTATTAGCTGTTAGGTGTCAGCTGTCAGCTCTCATGAGGCAGTTTTAATCAAAATAGACTGTTTCAGCCAGCTTTTATAGTAAAATTTAATTCTGACTCAATTAGTAAAGATTTTATCTAGAACTAAAAAAAAAGCAATAGCTGATGGCTAATAACTAACGGCTGAATGCTTACAAAAGAAAATTAAAATTATTTTGGTCAATCCTATCTGTTTTTCATAATAGAAGAGGTAATTGTTAATTATTAGTTATTAATTTTTGAACATCTCCAACTGACCAAGAGAAGGAATTAGAGATGTGTCATAAATCCAAATAATACAAATAATATAAGTAGAAGTAAGGAGTTGAATTTTCAATGCCTCAATCTCGAATTTCAGCCCTGGGTTTAGATGTAGGGAACAAACGTGTGGGGGTTGCAGGATGTGATGGTACTGGTTTAATTGCTACTGGTATTACTACTATTAGACGTACCTCTTTTCAAGAAGATATAGCTCAGTTAAAAATTATTGTCCAAGAACGTCAAGTACAAGTTCTGGTCGTAGGTTTACCATATTCTATGAATGGTTCTATAGGTTTTCAAGCGAAAAAAATACAAAAATATGCTCAAAGATTGTCACAAGCTCTGGCTCTACCTATAGAATATATTGATGAACGTTTGACTTCAGTTCAAGCTGAGGATATGTTGAAAGCTGCAAATATTTCTCCTTCTCAGAATAAACATTTAATTGATAGAAAAGCGGCAGCTTTGATTTTACAGCAATGGCTGGATGAACGTAGAAAACCAAATATTATTTCACAAGTAAATAATTCAATAGAGATAGATATAGAAAAACCTATTACATAGAAGAGAAATAAATTTAAATTGATGTATATAAAAAAATATAATAATATCTATAAATATAGCATTATGCAAGTATATTAAGACTATTTATGAACGCGAAATCTACACATTATCTGACTATTTTTAATTTTTTCAGTCTTTGTTTTACAGCAGATTCCAAGTATATGAATTACAAATATTAACAATTAAATGTTTGTAGCGCGGGCAAGATGCCCGCTAATCGAAAAATTGTTCAGTATTGAAATACATACTACTTACAGTTAATTGTATGCAGGTATATGGTAATTATCTAGCAGAATCTAAAAATCTGCCTACTGGTAATCAACAAAAACTCCATCTCTTAGACCTTGTTTGAAGCTTAATGAACAGAATTTATCTATACTTAGATCACTACTAAAGTGAAAAAATCATCAAAATACCCAAAATGTATTCATCCCCAGAATCACAAGAAAATGGACAATCTCCAGAAACTTATGTCACTTTAACTGATGAGGCAGAGCGATCGCTATGTTGTACTGTAGAGTATTCTATGGAGTTAGATAACCAAGAGTATGTAATGTTACTACCAGTAGACTTACCTATAGAAATCTTTACTTGGGCACAAGGAGATTTAGACCAAGCAAGTATTCCTGTAGGTGATGAAATGGAAATTGATCGAATTTTTGATACTGCCAAAGTTGTACTTGAAGAACAAAACCTCACACTTCAAAGAACAGCTATAACTTTAACTGTTACTGGGGATTTACCAGAATGGGATGAAGATGAACTAGATGAAGTAGATGAAAATGATGAAGAAGGTGAATATTACGAAGAGTTGGCCACTTTTTTATATAAAGACCAGAAATACGCAATATATACACCATTAGATCCATTTTTAATTCCAGCTCGTAAAAGCAATGATGGAAAACTAGAATTGCTTTCAGAAGAAGAGTTTCAGGAAATTCAGCCAATGGTTCAATCAATGCTAGAAGATCAACTTTTCCATGATATGGAATAGACTCTTTGGAATTTTGAGCAAATTAGGGTGATTTAATTAAATATTTAGATCTAAAATTATGCTCTAGAATAACCTAAAGAATCATCTTCGCTACAAACTCAGCTAAGAGAACCTTGAGGATAAAGTATTAACTAATCAAATGAGAAACAGTATTAAACTAATTTCCAATCGTGCCCTATTCTATTTGGCCATTCTGCCTGTAAGCTGTGGTATTTTCGCTTGGCAGGGATGGGCCTGGTGGAGTTGGGTTAGTGGCCCTCTAGTGACAAACACATCATCTACTCAGTCTCCAGAAGAAAATGCTGTAACAATTACAATTCCAGTTGGAACTTATGGTCAACAAATAGGTGAAGATTTAGAAGCTGCTGGTATTATTCGTTCTGCAACAGCTTGGAATTTCTGGGTCAAATGGTTGGGAATACAAAATCCCGATCTAGAATTTAAAGCAGGAACTTATAAATTATCACCGACAGAACCACTCAGCGCGATCGCAGATAAAATTCTAGAGGGAGATGTAGTTAAACTCAGCTATACCATTCGTGAAGGATGGTCAATTCAACAAATGGCTGAATATTTAGAAGCTCAAGGATTTTTTCCTGCTGCTGATTTTATTGCT
>NZ_JAAHGK010000948.1:0-3053 GCF_010672505.1 Okeania sp. SIO2B9
ATAGTTGGTTAAGGCCACCAAAGGCATCTACTAGGCTTTCTGCAAAACCAATAGTATAAAGAGCTACTGATAGAGCTTGGGCAAAGTATAGTGGTATTCCCACTGCACCGCCTGTTTCAATACCTAAAGACCGACTAATCATATAGTAGGCACCTCCTCCTTTGACTATTCTGTCTGTAGCGATCGCGCTGACTGACAAAGAAGTTAGAAAGGTAATTGCTGTGGACAAAGTGACAATAAGCAAAGTCCCCAATAAACCAACATTACCTACTACCCACCCAAAACGGAGGTACATAATTACACCCAAAATTGTCAAAATTGAGGGAGTATAGACACCACCAAATGTTCCTAAACCTATTTCATTAGTATTGTCAGAAGCAGTTTTTGGAGTTGATTGTGTTTCTTCTGATGGTTTTTTAAATAGCTTCATACATACAAAATTTTAATATTTAAATTTCTCATTGAAGTTATCTATCATTTAATTAAATATCTATCATTGCTTTATGTCTTAGCTTTCAAGTCTTAGATTTTAGATAGTGTTTCAACTCAAACATTTTGGATACCAATAAATAATAGGGATTTTTAAAGCTGATGTTCTTTTTTCTTGATTAATTTAATTTCTAAAGTCAAAAAAACTCCCGACCATTACCTTGTAAAGCAAAGATGTTTTATACCAACTTTATAAATCTTTGCTACAAATAGCTAGGTTATTTCTTAGGAGTCAGGAGTCAGAATGAATAACTTCAATACCATTTATTAGTTCGTAAGTTATCTTTTTAGTCAAAGGGACATTTCCTGTAAAGTCTTTTGATTGCCCTGATTATTTGTAACATTATTTTTTGAAAATGGTATTAGATATAACAACCATATTGCTTAGAACATAGACTGATTATGAATCGAATAAAGTCCACTTTTTTTCCCACTACTAGCTATTGCCTGCTATATGACCAAAAAAATCAGGTCTCAAGTCTCCAGTGTGAAACTATCCCTAATTATTCGGTAATGGATAGCCTATTATATAGAATCCGGTTATTTATATAGTATATGTTTATAACTATACTTCAAGCCTTCAATCTTCTCCTACTCCTCTACTGCCCTACTGCCCTACTCCCCCCAAATATATAATAAGTGTTCAACTGGATTTGATATTAAAGGGGATAAAAAGGAAAATTCTGCATATTCAAAGTTTCCCTATTTCAGGAGGTATTGATAACTCTTGAAGAAGGAGACAGGAGACAGGAGACAGGAGACAGGAGGAAAATTACATGGGGATTCTCACCCCAAGTAATTTTGAACACCGTGTAGACGGTGGGGTATTAAACCCACAAAGAAAATGATAACTCATAACTCATAACTGATTTGACCTCAAACCTCTGATTTCAAGTAAGTAGAAATGCCAACTTCCCGCCTGTTAATATTGATTCTAGGTCTAAGCCTAATTTTATTGCTCATAATTTGGCTGATTGGTTCTTTATCATGGCTATATAGTCAAGTTTCATGGTCCGCCCCCCGATTTGTGGCCAACCTATTACTATTACTATTAATTTTCCTCATTGGAATAGTCATTTTTGCTTTCATATATTATTTGAGACTATATACCATTCAAAAAAATCAACGGCGACGAGGTTCAAAAGCTAAAGTTAAGATTCCGGTTGTGAAATCTGAGGTAGCTTCTGAATCTCTCAAGGCTGTGAGACAACAGGCTATACTGATTCAAGATGAGGTGGCTCGACAAGCGTTATTAGAACGTTCACAAGAAATAGAAGCTAGTCTAGCACGAGGTGATGTAAAAGTAGTTGTTTTTGGTACAGGTTCTGCTGGTAAGACTTCTGTTGTTAATGCTCTAATGGGTCAGATGGTGGGTAGGGTAGAAGCACCTATGGGGTCAACCAAAGTAGGAGAAACCTATCATTTAAAAATGCCAGGATTGGAAAAAGAAATTTTGATTACTGATACTCCAGGAATTTTAGAAGCGGGAGTAGCAGGTACGGAAAGGGGTCAACTGGCAAGGGTTTTGGCGACAGAGGCTAATTTACTATTATTTGTGGTTGATAATGATTTACAGAAGTCCGAATATGCTGCTTTTAACGCTTTGGCGGACATTGGTAAGCGATCGCTTGTGGTCTTTAATAAAATAGACCTCTACACTGAAGAGGACCGAGAAGCAATTATTGTTAAGCTCAGGGAAAGGTTAGTAGGGTTTAGCAAAATGGATATTGTGGCGATCGGTGCTCATCCTCATTCTGTTAAGCTTGAGACGGGAGAAATATATCAGCCAGAACCTGATATTATGGCTTTAATCGGACGTATGGCTGCTATTTTGCGGGCTGAGGGAGAAGATTTAATTGCTGATAATATTTTGCTCAAATCTCAACGGTTAGGGGAAGAAGCAAGATGTTTAATTGATGCTCAAAGACGACGACAAGCAGAGAAGGTTGTAGAAAGGTTTCAGTGGATAGGAGCAGGAGTTATTGCTGTTACGCCTTTGCCTGTAGTAGATGTTTTGGCCACAGCAGCAGTTAATGCTCAAATGGTAATAGAAATTGGCAAAGTTTATGGTTGTGAATTGAATTTTGAAAGAGGGCAAGAGTTAGCAATGTCTTTGGCTAAAACACTTGCTAGTTTAGGTATTGTTGAAGGGGCGATTAAATTAATTTCTACAGCTTTACAATTAACTATAGCAACTTTTTTAATTGGGAAGGCAATTCAAGGAGTAAGTGCAGCTTATTTAACTAGAATTGCTGGGAAGAGTTTTATTGAATATTTTAGTCATAATCAAGATTGGGGAGATGGTGGCATTACAGAGGTAGTACAAACACAATTTCAATTAACAAGAAAAGATGAATTTGTTAAGTTGTTTATTCAAGATGCGTTGGCTAAAGTTGTAGAACCTTTGACTAATATTTATTCCCAGAATGAAGAAGTTGAAATGGAAAAAGAATCTGATGAGGAAGATGAAATAAATTATCGACCTCCGGGGATGATAAAGCAGGATAATACTATTAATGATTGGGATACAGAAAGTATAGTCAAATGGGAAGATTGGTAACAGT
>NZ_JAAHGK010000949.1:0-3049 GCF_010672505.1 Okeania sp. SIO2B9
GTTCTGGCACTAAAGTTATAGAATTTTTTGCTCCTGAATATATAGTTAAATACTATTGGATAGTTAGCAATGTATGTGGCTTGGAATATTACTACTTATTAGGTGATGAATTTGATAAATACTTTTCTGGTCAACCATTCCATAAAGATATTCTTGTTAATTTGCAGAAACTATTAGACTTAATGAAACTTGCAAAAATTATTTAACTCACTGCGCTCTAAGGTTAATAATACTAATAGAGATTTCCAATAATAAAAAATAAAATCAATTATCGCACTCTTATTTATCAATTATTTACCCCTACTCCCTACTCCCTACTCTTTCTTTTCTGAAGATGTCTAATGATATAATCATTAATGAAGTAAGTATGGCTAACATTAACTGAATGGAAAACCCAGAAGCAGCAGCATTAAAATTTAACGAAGAAGCAGAACATTATCTAACTCAAGGAAATTTTGAAAAAGCTTATGCTACTTGCTTAAAAGCTTTAGAATTAGTTCCATATTTTGCACCTGCTAGTAATACAATAGGGCAAATAATGGAAAAAATAGATGCCTTAGATTCAGCTATTGATTGGTATAACAAAGCTTTGGAAAAACAACCAAACCTAGCTGAACTTCATGCAAATTTAGGTAAAATTTATGTCAAACAACAACAGTTGCATAAAGCTATTACTTGCTACGAAATAGCCACTAAACTACAACCAAATTTTGCCGATGCTTATCGTGCCCTAGCACAAATATGGCATCAAATAGATAAGCCAGAATTAGCTGCCTCTTGTTGGTATAAAGCACTGAATTTAAAACCAGAATGGGCAACAGATTTAGAATATCTGAAATTGGCAAAAACTCTATTAAAATACCAGCTAAAGAAAGAAGCGATCGCTTGTTATGAACAAGCACTTAAATTAAATCCAAATCTATCCCAAGCACATCATAATTTAGGAGAAATTTATAGTGGTGAAGAAAATTGGCAAGAAGCTATATTAAACTACCAAAAAGCTATTCAAGTTAATCCCAAATTTTCCTGGTCTCATCACAGCTTAGGCAAAGCTTTCGCCAATATTCAGCAGTGGGAAAAAGCAATTTCCTCTTATGAACAAGCACTTCAACTAAACCCTGAAACTGCTGTTACTTATCATTGTCTTGGAGATGCTTTAGTCAATCAAAAAAATTTAGATGCAGCAATTACTGCTTATCAAAAAGCCATAGAATTACAGCCTGAAATTTGGGTGGTTCATCATAAATTAGCAAATATTTTTCAAGAAAAAGAAGAATTAGAGCCAGCCATCCTTGCTTACCATCAAGCTATTCAATTAAATCCAGATTTTCTCTGGTCTTACTACAGTTTAGGAGAAACATTAATCAAGTTACAAAGGTGGAATGAAGCAGTAGTAGCTTTTCTTTATGCCTTTAAAATTAATCAAGATTTATCAAATATCCATGAAAAATTAGGATATGCCCTCGAACAACAATCTCAATCAAATTTACCAGAAACTATTAACTATTATTCCCAGATTATTCAAAACCCTCAACCACAAAAATCTAGCCCCATTAAAGAATTATCAATTCAGCCAGAAGCACCAGAATTTTACTTAAAATTAGGAAACTTACTAGGACAGAAAAATTTATTTAATGCAGCAATAATAATTTATAACCTGGGTTTGCAAGTCCAGCAAAATCATCCAGAAATTACTAACAAACTGGCTCAACTAGAAAACAAAAAAAATCAACTAGACCAGGAACTTACTAACTGCCAAAATACCGTCAACAAAAATCCCAAAAATTTCCGTCATCACTATCAACTAGGCAACATATTCTTCAAACTTCAGAGATTCGACAAAGCCATAACAACTTACATAAATGCCATTCAACTCAAACCTGAATATCCCTGGTTTTTCTTCTATTCAAACTTATTAAATTTTATTATTAAACAACGAAAGCTCCAGCAAGTATTAGAATTATTTCAAAAAATTACTCAAGAAAATCAAGACAGTATTTGGTCTTACATTAACCTCGGAGAAATTCTCACAGCAACAGGAAACTTAGATGCAGCAATCAAAAATTATCAAACCGCCTCCTACAACAAAACCCGTCAACTTAATCCTTCCTTTGTTAAAAATCATTGGAATTTACAAAATGCCAGAGGTCCTAACTTTATTATTATTGGTGCTCAAAAAAGTGGTACAACTTCACTAGAAAATTACATAGCTCAAAACCCCCATGTTATACCAGCAATAAAAAAAGAGACTCATTTCTGGTATCGAGACTTCAACAAAGGAATTAATTGGTATCTTGCCCACTTTCCTCCAATTCCTAAATCAGAAAATTTTATCACCGGAGAAGCAACCCCTAACTATTTAGAAAATCATCAAGCTGCCGAGCGAATATACAATGTATTTCCAGAAGTAAAACTATTAGTAATATTGAGAAATCCTATAGATAGAGCCTTCTCTCAATACCATCATTGGATTAGACTAAATTGGGAAGACCGCACCTTTGAAACAGCCATAAATTCCGAGTTAGAAATACTCAGAAAAAATCCCGAAAAACCAGAGGGAGGCAAAAATTATTGGCAGCAACCAGGTAACTATATAGGGCGTGGTATTTATATAGAATTTATCAATAAATGGTTAGCAATATTTCCCAGAGAACAACTACTTATTTTAAAAGGAGAAGACCTTTATGAAAAACCTGTAGAAACAATGAAACAAGTTTTTGAATTTTTAGGACTGCCAGAACATCAACTTTCAGAATATAGAAAGTTAAACCCTGGGTCTTATTCATCAATAAGTAATGAGATGCGCCAGAGGTTGAGTGAATATTTTCAACCTCATAATCAGAGGTTAGAGGAATATTTAGGAATGAATTTTGATTGGGAATAAAATTTAACTTGCTTCAGTTTTGTACAATAGTTAAAATCAAAATAAATTACATTGAACAGTATCGTCATTTTTAATATAAGGAGTAGTTTATGGCAAGAAAAATCTTAAAAGGTAAAGATGCAAAAATGCTCGAAAAGCCTATAAAAAAAGATATTAAATGGACTA
>NZ_JAAHGK010000095.1:0-10315 GCF_010672505.1 Okeania sp. SIO2B9
CGGTCTTGTATAGCAAAGGTAAGGAAGAAGGAAGAAGGAAGAAGGAAGAAGAAAGAGGGAAGAGGGAAGAAGGCTACCCTCGCAAGAAAAAACCATCATTTCCTGTAGATATTCACCCTTGGGTTTACACAAACGATATAAACGGACATGATATCATTAAATAACTGTAATAAACAATCTTTATCCAACCTCGTAGGGACGTTGCATGCAACGTCCCTAAATTGCTACAAGCTACGAGCCAGTCTATAGTTTTGCTTTAGCTATTTGAATACTTGTCTTAGGGCTAAAACTCAACTACAAGCCGGACTTTTGAACCTTAATTACACTCCCTTACGCTGGATAAATGCGCAGACGTCGGTTAGGCTCATCTCCAAAACTAGAAGACTTCAAGCGATAATGCTCCACAAGTTCATGCTGCATCTTCCGCACCTTTGGAGACCGTGGCAAAAGTTCCACAGGTTGCCCCTTTGGAATCACAATTTGCTCCACTGCTAACCTTGCTTCCTCCAAAGCCTCCATCTCATCTTCTGAAGCTGAAGCAGCAAACAAATTCAAGTCAGCAAATTCAGGAGTGCTAGGATCTTCCATATCCAATAACCGTCGCAGTGCCTTAGCAATTTGAGGCAAACCACTATTTTTAATCACATGAATAGGTACATGACGAGCCTTAGCAATATGCCGTAACTTAGACTGTTTCCGGGTGTGCGTTCGCAAAGCCAACACCACATCCGCACTATCAATATCCTTAGTCAAAACCACAGGCAAACCCAAAGTACTAATCACCTGTTCCATTTGATGACGTGGAATTGCATAAGGATAAATATGCAAAGGCAAATCCTCACCATTCGGACCCGTCGCCTGAGTTTCCCAACGCCCTGAGTTTACATTAGAAAACATCCCATTTCCCGAGAAAGACTCATCCAATAATTCTTCAAAAGACTTAGACTCAGAAACCTCTACTGATCGATTAACTTGACCTGTATTAGGCAATGGCATAATATAACCAGAATCACGAAAACCACCACGAGAAGTCAACATTCCCCCTGACTGTCCCAATAGCGATCCCGCATTCTGATTAACACCCCCACCCAATCTTGGAGTACTATTATACTCTCGTGTTATCTTCACCTCACCATTCTCATCCACAGTCCTCACTTGTGGATTAGGTTTCTGCCCCCGCAGCAAAGCATCAACAGTATCAGCCACCTGCTCGTGAACCACCCAACGTTGTCTTTCCAACATTTCCACAGCAATTTCAAAAGTTGGCGGTGCTTTACGTTCCAGAACAGTTTTTTGAGAACCCCGACGTCGTGCTTCATCATCACCCAAAGTTACAGCCTGAATACCCCCAATTAAATCGGAGAGAGTCGGATTTTTTACCAAATTTTCCATCTGATTACCATGAGCAGTCCCCACTAACTGTACGCCACGCTCCGCAATAGTTCTCGCTGCCAGAGCCTCCAATTCCGTACCAATCTCATCAATCACAATCACCTCTGGCATATGATTTTCCACCGCCTCAATCATCACTTGATGCTGTTGTTCCGGGCGAGCAACTTGCATCCGACGGGCACGACCAATAGCAGGGTGAGGAACATCTCCATCCCCAGCAATTTCATTAGAGCTATCAATAATCACCACCCGTTTTTCTAAATCATCAGCCAGCACCCGTGCAATTTCTCGTAGTGCCGTTGTTTTTCCTACACCAGGGCGACCGAGCATCAAAATCGACCTTCCGGTTTCCACTAACTCGCGAATCATACCAATTGTGCCAAAAACTGCCCGCCCCACTCGACAAGTCAAACCAATAACTTCTCCCGTGCGATTGCGAATAGCACTAATCCGATGTAGCGTTTGCTCAATACCTGCTCGATTATCGCTGCTAAAATCACCAACTCGTTCTATGGAATAATTGAGGTCTTTTCTAGAAATAGGAATTTCGCCCAGGTATTCTGCATGGGATGGAAAACGAGCTTCTGGGAGACGACCCAGATCCATCACAATTTCGATCAGGTTATTTCGCTGTTGATGTTGCAGTAGAGGCCGTCTAATTTGGTCTGGTACGATTTCTAGTAATCTATTAAGGTCGTCTGTAATCTGCATACTTTAGTTAAAAGTGACTTCTATTCTACTGGGTGAGAAAAAAGCTTTTGAGGCAAAAACTGAAACTATGATTTATATCATGTCCGGCGACTTACCGAATTATAAATCTTGAGGGGCGAGCTTAACACATACATACTGAAGTTTAAGCGTTTTTACCCTGATTTCAACCCGCCTTCTATTTCCATATCGGTATCAAAGAAAATTCTCTTATGGAAATTCATTACTAATTCCTCATTTGACTGAGATCCGATTTTTTAATTTGAGAAACCAGAGAGTTAGCTAAATTGACAGCTTCCCAAAGAAGTTCCGGTAAAACTTCCAGCTTTGTTAGCTGGGAATCATTAGTGAGTTCTTTGGCATGAAAGCTAGTTGTACCGTAGGCAAATTCAATTGCCTGCAGCTGTGATTTGTGCATTTTTTCTAATTTTTCCAAAATTGGTGACAACAAAACGCGGGCATAGCTACCATAAGCTACACCAGATACAAATCTATTTTCCGGAATATAAGTATTAAAATTTTTAGCAGAGTTTCCCTGTTTGTTATTCTCAGATGCTAACAAACCTTTAGCAACAAGCTTGGCTACAGTAAAATTATTTGTGCCTCCTGCTAACTGTACATACCCTGGTAGTTTTGCATTCAGCACCTTTTGACTTAATGCGATCGCCGCCATTGTGCTACCTGCCCCAATATCTCCACTCATCGGTTTACCATCAGTTTGCCAGATTAGAGCGCAAGGAAGAGGAGAAATAATTTCATACAAACTTTGTAAATATTCTACTAGCCCTTCTCCATCAGGGCAACTAATAGCAATTAGTTTTAATTGATTTATCCAAGGTTTTATGCTTTTCCAGAGTCGCTGAAAATCACTTTCTCTTCCCACTTTGGTGTGAATTTCAATGGCATCTACACCAGTCTGCAATACTAATGATGCAATAGAAGTAGGAGTAGATACATAAGAACGAGCCTGTATTAGTTGCTTAGGGCATACAGACAAACATCTTCCACAACCATAGCAAAGTTCATCTATAACCCCTGAATTACCAGAAGTGATAGTATCTCTATCTTCAGAAAAAACTATAGCCTCTGCCGGACAAACTTTCTCACAAGGTCGCCAGCAGTCTGTGGGGCAAACAGTAGGGTCAAACTCAGCTTTCCGGAAATGAGGATCTTCTCCATCATTAATACTTACCATTATCCATGGTACTGTTTGGTAGCCAAATCCCTGAGACTTGGCCCAAGATTGGAGACCACTTGCAATCTGTAAAGCCTGCCCAGCAGAAGTGATCGCCGCCGGATCGGCAGCCACATCAATACAATCTGCACCTGCCAAAGTATAAGCTAATGTTAAATTTCTTACTGTTGGCAGGTGTTGGAAGCTGGCCCCACAGATCAACTTAAACCAGTGGCCTTTTTTTAGCGAAATTAGGGGAGAATAGCGTTCTCTCACGCTTTATATAGTAGAGCCTTTAGCTCAAAAAAATTTGAAGTACAAAGATAAAATGTTAGCTCAAAAAATTCTTTAAGCAGGCACCAAAGCATTTTGAAGTGGTGTCCATCTAAAGAAGCGCTCGCCACCCATTTCCACTATCACCTTAACTCGTGGTTCTGATTTAGGTAGGACAGTTAAATACTCAATTTCTTGACTAGATAGAATCTGACCCTCTATAATCCACAAAACCAAACCCTTAGCTTTAGGTGGTAAGTGTTCCAATTTATAGCTCACAATTGGCGGTACATAGTAAACATAACCAACTGCTGGGCCATTGCCCATACTTTTCTTACCTAAGTGAGGAGGTCTGACTCCATGCACCCCTGTCAGATACATGGCCAAATCTCCAAGACCTCTAGCAGTAATATTGTGACTTACATAGCCAGAAGCCCTTAACCGACGTTGATAACGCCCTTCAAACCCTCCTTCCAAAGGAACATAAACGGCCAAAGACCCGGACTTCTCCAAATCCTTAATCATTCCTCGACCAGTCGTAATCAGTGCCATGCTCAATCTTGTCCCTAATTTTTAAATTGTAGGTGATTATATCTGGATTATAGTTGTTTAAACCAAAGATACTTGTCTTCCTAGCGACCTGAAAAAAAATTATTTAAACTACTAGACAAGTCTTAGTAAATACTATAAAATTATATATTGTCGCCGAAAAAAAAGTGATATATTAGGTAAGTATGGCCTATGTTAACTCCTATGGGGGTTGTACAAAGGTTAATAAATAACTACTTAGCTAGCTACTTCAACTTTAAAAATCAAGAAATAGTCAGTTTTGATAAGTTTTACTTCCTAGAAAAAAAGGATACTGATTAGCAAGCTACTCAAGTCCTGGCGACCATAAAACTAAGAACTAGAGCTAAAGACAAAAAGCTAAAAAATAATAGCTGGTAAATATAAGTATTATCGTTATTATTCAACGATGATATTTCATCGTCATGGGGAGTATTAGTTCTAAAATTTCTCTAGTACTTTACTGGTTTAATACTAAGAATATTTTTAATTCTGATGTTATCTTAAAAAGCATCAAAGTTGATAATCAACTTGGTTGAAACAGTAAAACCTATCATAAATGTTGAAAGAGTTCGAGCCGTTATCATCGCTCTTATTTAACGGTGAGATGAATTTCAACCAGAAAAATAATCGTATGCGCGCACATTTTTGGCGTCATAATCGAATCAATAGCCGTGGGGCACACGGTTGAATAAAAAGCTTGCGGAGATGGTCTAACGGGGGTGCAATTCGGTTTATTTGATTTGTTATCTAGTTAAGAATCTGTGAAACAAGAATTTCCCGTTATAATCGCGTGATTTAACGGTGAGAGTGTCAACCTAATAAAATCAAACAGAAGTTAAGTATTACTAGCAATAGACTTAGGCGATCGCTCCTAAGAAATAGTCAGAAAATTAACCACTGTTGTAATTAAGATATCAGGATAAGTTTAAACAATTAATTATATGTAAATAGTATGATTTATTAATTATTTATTAGGTATAAAACTATCTGTAAAAAAAAATAAATTATTTCAATTAAAAAGCCTTTCCTGACGGAATGCTCCGTAAACAGAGACCTAATACAAATTTTTAAGCTGATAGCTAGTTAAAAAACATTATTGTTGTAGTGGATAAAAAAAAATAGGAGAGCGACAGTGGCAGTTGGTATCCTTGGCAAAAAACTAGGCATGACACAAGTATTTGAACCTGAAACAGGAGCAGCAATTCCTGTAACAGTAGTACAAGCAGGTCCATGTGTAGTTACCCAAATCAAAACCGAACAAACAGACGGCTATACTTCAATTCAAATAGGATATGGAGAAGCCAAAAATAAAACCCGTCAACTCAATATCAAAGAACCAAAAGAAGTTAATAGATACTTGACTAATGCTCAACAAGGGCATTTAGTTAAATCAGGCGGTATTCCCTTACGTCATCTACGAGAATACAGAGTAGAAAACACAGGTGACTTTGAACTAGGTCAACAAATAAAAGTCGATCTATTTGAAGCTGGCCAACTCGTTGATGTTACAGGAAAAAGTATAGGTAAAGGCTTTGCTGGTTATCAAAAACGTCATAACTTTAGACGTGGACCAATGGCTCACGGTTCCAAAAACCATCGTTTGCCAGGCTCCACAGGTCCAGGAACAACACCAGGGCGTGTTTATCCAGGTAAGAAAATGGCAGGACATTTAGGAAACGTGCGAGTCACTACTAGAAAACTCAAAGTAGTGAGAATAGATACAGAAAGAGACCTATTGCTGATAAAAGGAAGCATTCCTGGTAAACCAGGCACATTAGTTAGCGTTGCTCCAGCCACAATAGTAGGTCAAAAATAAAAAAAATTTTTGAGAAAAAAAGATGGTTGATTGTGTCATAAAAAACTGGCAAGGTGAAGAAGTTGGACAAGCAACTCTCAACTTACGAGTAGCAAAAGAAGAAAGTGCAGCTCATGTTGTTCACAGGTCCTTAAGACTACAAATGGCGAATAACCGCCAAGGAACAGCTAGCACAAAAACAAGATCTGAAGTCAGAGGTGGAGGTCGTAAACCTTGGCGACAAAAAGGAACAGGTAGAGCAAGAGCAGGTTCCATCCGTTCGCCTCTATGGCGTGGTGGTGGTGTAATCTTTGGGCCGAAGCCAAGAGACTACTCTCATAAAATGAACCGCAAGGAAAAACGTCTAGCACTAAGCACCGCCTTTCAAAGTCGTTCAGAAGACTTAATTGCGGTCGAAAATATTTCCGAGCAATTAACAAGACCGAAAACCAAAGAATTAGTCGAAGCGATCGCTCGTTGGGGAGTAGAACCAGAATCTAAAGTTCTGCTGGTATTAGAAGAGAAACAAGAAAATGTATATCTCTCAGGTCGTAATATTGCGAAACTGAAAATCTCCCTAGCTAATAACTTGAATATTTACGATATTCTAGAAGCAGATAAAATCATAGCTACAGCAGCAGCAATAGAGAAAATTCAGGAGATGTATGGGGATAAAAGTTGATTCACGAGACTTAGTAGATATAGTCAAATGTCCAGTTGTTACAGAAAAAGCTACTAGATTAATGGAACTAAATCAATACACATTTGATGTAGATCCAAGGGCAACAAAGCCAATGATCAAAGCAGCAATTGAACAACTATTTGAGGTAAAAGTAACAGGTATGAATACCCTAAATTTACCAAGAAAAAAGAAAAGAGTAGGTAAATTTCAAGGCTTCAAACCTAGATATAAAAGAGCTATTGTCAGCTTAGAAGATGGAGAACCAATTAGAAAAGTTCTATTCCCAGACCTCTAAAAAAACTCAACTCAATTTAAAATCTTTAAATCTGTAAAATCTCAAGTGGCATAGAAAATTAATTATGGGTATTCGTTCCTATCGACCCTATACACCAAGTACCCGAGAACATAGCGTATCAGACTTTGCTGAGATAACTACCTCAACACCAGAAAAATCTCTGGTAAAAAACAAGCATAGACGAAAGGGTCGTAATAACCGTGGTGTAATTACCTGTCGTCACCGAGGCGGAGGTAGCAAGAAACTATATCGTGTTATTGACTTCCGTCGTAACAAACATAATATTCCGGCCAAAGTAGCATCAGTAGAATACGATCCGAACCGGAACGCCAGAATAGCACTACTACATTATCAAGATGGAGAAAAACGTTATATCCTTCATCCTGTAGGATTAAAAGTTGGTGCATCCATTATTTCTGGCATAAACGCTCCAATAGAAATTGGCAACGCATTACCTCTGAGTCAAATTCCTCTGGGTACAGATGTTCATAATGTGGAACTTGTTCCAGGTAAAGGAGGACAAATAGTCCGTGCTGCTGGTGCCGCTGCTCAATTGGTAGCAAAAGAAGGCGAATATGTAACAATCAAACTCCCTTCTGGCGAACGGCGTAAAGTCAGAGCAAGTTGCTACGCCAGTATTGGTCAAGTAGGCAACATCGATCATCGAAATATTAGCTTAGGAAAAGCAGGTCGCAATCGCTGGAAAGGAAAGAGACCAACAGTTAGAGGTAGTGTGATGAACCCAGTCGATCACCCTCATGGTGGTGGTGAAGGCCGGGCACCAGTCGGTAGAAGCGGACCAGTTACTCCTTGGGGTAAGCCAGCATTAGGTCTGAAAACTCGTAAGAAGAGAAAACGGAGTGATGCTTTAATCGTACAACGTCGTCGTAAATCCTCTAAACGAGGTAAAGGTGGACGGCAAAGCTAAAATCAGTATCTGGTTGATGAGCGTTAACTAAGTCAGAAGTTGTTTTTGTAACGGGGATCTGAGCAATTCCCAAAAAACATTTTGCCTTAAAAAGCGGGGTTGCGCGACTCAATTATTTTGATAAATCTAATATAGTTCATCAACTTGAGCAATTCTGACTTCAGTGAAACGGCATAACAGCTCTAACTGGAATTGTATTAAATCAATCATAAATTAAATTATGGCTCGATCATTAAAAAAAGGACCATTCATCGCAGATCATCTATTGAAAAAAATAGAAGATTTAAACGAGAAAAATCAAAAACAAGTAATTAAAACTTGGTCAAGAGCTTCAACTATTATCCCAGATATGGTAGGTCATACGATCGCAGTACATAACGGACGTCAACACGTCCCGGTGTTCATCTCCGATCAGATGGTAGGCCATAAATTAGGGGAATTTGCACCGACTAGGACATATCGAGGTCACGGCTCAGATAGAAAATCTAAAAGATAAATAGAAAACTCGTTGAAATTGATAATTGGAGAAAGGTATGCCTGTAGATACCAGTGAAGAAGTAAAAGCAGTAGCACGTTACATCCGAATGTCTCCCTTTAAAGTGCGACGCGTACTTGACCAAATTCGTGGGATATCTTACCGGAAAGCGTTGATTATACTTGAATTTATGCCATATCGTTCCTGCGACCCAGTGCGAAAAGCATTGCGTTCAGCAGCAGCGAATGCCGAGCATAATAAAGGAATAGATCCAGAAACTTTAGTTGTATCCAAAGCTTTTGCCGATCAAGGGCCTTGTTTGCCACGCTACCGACCCCGCGCTCAAGGTCGTGCTTACAGAATTCGTAAACCTACTTGTCACATTACAGTTGCAGTAGCTCCTGTAGTTGATTAGTAAAGAAAGGAATTTGAACGATTACAAGACATTAATTTAAGTATAGAAGTAATGGGACAAAAAATACATCCAATTGGTTTTAGATTAGGCGTAACCCAAGAGCATCGCTCTCGTTGGTACGCTGATGCTAAAAACTACCCAGAACTGTTGGAAGAAGACCACAAAATTCGTAAATATGTCAAGCAAACTTTGGCAAATGCAGGCATCTCTCAAATCAGAATTGAGCGAAAAGCAGACCAGATAGACTTAGAAGTTAGCACCGCTAGACCAGGTGTAGTGGTTGGTAGAGGTGGTGCAGGTATTGAGTCTTTGAGAGTAGGTTTACAACAACTTTTGGGTAGCAACCGTCAAATCAGAATCAATGTTGTTGAAGTGACAAAAGTAGACACTGATGCCATGCTTATTGGTGAATACATTGCTCAACAACTAGAGAAAAGGGTTTCTTTTCGTAGAGTTGTACGTCAAGCTATAACTAGGGCTCAAAAAGCTGGTGTAGAAGGCATAAAAGTGCAGGTAAGTGGAAGAGTCAATGGAGCAGAAATTGCTCGTACCGAGGTGACAAGAGAAGGTAGTGTGCCATTGCATACATTGAGAGCTGACATTGATTATGCTTACTGTACTGCTAAAACAATTTATGGCATCCTGGGAATCAAGATTTGGATCTTCAAAGGAGAAATTATTCCTGGTCAAGAAGATATGGGAAATGCTCAAGTAAATCAACCAAAACGTAGACAACAAAAACGTCGTCAGCAATATGAAGACAGGTCTAACGAAGGTTAATGAAGTTAGAAGTCAGAAGTCAGAAGTTGTTTTTGTAACGGGGATGCGCGAGCAATAATCCAAAAACATTTCGCCATTTCCAGGCGGGGTTTTAGAGCCAATTATTTTGATAAATAACTTCAAAGCATTTAACTGACTTTCTAGGAAAATACTAAATTAAGCAGTAAATAGTAGACTATGTTAAGTCCTAAAAGAACAAAATTCCGTAAACAGCAACGCGGACGAATGAGAGGTAATGCAAATAGTGGCAATAGTATTGCCTTCGGTGAATTTGCTCTCCAAGCATTAGAACCTTCTTGGATTACTTCCCGTCAAATAGAAGCTTCCCGTCGTGCGATGACTCGTTATATCCGTAGGGGTGGGAAAATTTGGATTCGTATATTTCCAGATAAACCCGTGACAATGCGAGCCGCAGAAACCCGTATGGGTTCCGGTAAAGGGGCCCCAGAATATTGGGTAGCAGTAGTTAAACCAGGACGCATAATGTTTGAGTTAGGTGGAGTTGCAGAAGACATCGCCCGCGAAGCTATGCGTTTAGCATCATTTAAGTTACCAATTAAGACTAAGTTTATTACACGCGAGGGAGATTTCTAGATGCCTTTTCCTAAAGTAGAAGAAGTTAGGAATTTGAGTGATGAAGAACTTGTCGCTGAGATAGTAAAAGTTAAGCGAGAATTGTTGGATTTACGAATGTTAAAAGCTACCGGAAGGTTGGAAAAACCTCACCTGTTTAAATACAATCGTCATCGACTGGCTCAATTGTTAACAATAGAAAGAGAACGAGAATTAGTTAAAGAAGCAGAAGCTTCTACTCAAGAAGTAGCAGCA
>NZ_JAAHGK010000950.1:0-3043 GCF_010672505.1 Okeania sp. SIO2B9
TCTGCTTTTTCGTCACAACAAGCAGATGCAATTGTATTATTAGGTCAGGGAACAACTCAACCTGTAATACCAGACAGAATACAAATTCAGCTTACTAAAACAGCAGAGCGAATTATTTACGCATCTCAACTATATAAGAAAGGTTTAGCTCCCTATATTATAGTAAGTGCTGGTCCGAGAATTGGAGATGATAATAGTACAGTTGAAGCTGTAGATATCAAGAAAATTTTAATTGAATTGGGTGTTCCAAGACGGGCTATTATTTTAGAACCAGATGGCAGGACTGTCTATGAAAGTGCAATTGAAACAAGGGAGATTTTGGATGGAAGAGGTTTAGACCCTACAGTTATTCTTGTTACTTCTGCTGTTAATATTCGTCGTGCTAGTTTAACTTTTACTGATATAGGGATGAGGGTTATTCCAGCTCCAACAGATTTTAATACTGTAAATCCTTATGAAGATTCTTCCTATCGTTTTGTACTAGCAGATTTTCTACCCAATGCCCAAGCACTTTTACTAACTACAGAAGTTTGGGAAGAATATTTAGCTTTATTTTACTATTTCTTACGCGGTTGGTTAGCTCCTGGTTTTTGAGGAAGTATTTTCATCTAATTATATTGTTGTAAGCATTTCCTGCGGAATGCTGCCCAAACAGCTATTAGCAGTCAGCGCTTCCCTGCGGGATGCTACGCAAACAGCAATTAGTAATAAATAATTACTTCTCAGGTTTGACAAGGGAACCCATGGCAGTAACTTTTTATTCTTTCCTCAATTTCAAAGGTTGCTTTTACCTTCCCCAAAATTAATTGCTGAAGCACTAATAGCTGACCACTGAATGCTTACGCATTGTTGTTGCTCAAACAAAATTTATAGCAGTGCGTGTTGGTATATTTACAAATTGCAGGAACTGTGTGAAGCGCTATACAAAATCTAAATTTATGCCCCTCAAAAATTTTGAATAGCAGAGGGGCATTTTTATTATGTTTAATAATGATTTTGATGATAATTTATTTAAAAAAATTCACTAAATAATCAGTAGCGAATTTACCTTAATCTTCTTCAAAAGATATTATTTATAATGGGTCATAATTACTAGAGGATGTAGTTGTTGGATTGTTCTGTGAATTAGAAGGAGAAGCAGTAGAAGCAGGAGAAGCAGGAGTAGATGGCTGCTGATTTATGCTTTTTTTACCACCTGGCACTAAAAAAGTAACAATCAACCAAACACCTAAAAATATAAATAATAATATTCTCACAAAATCTTGTCCGGGAGGTGCTGTTGGCGGTTTCTTTTTGGGAGATTCGAGTTTGACTTTAATAGATTCAGTTTCGATAGTGTTATCGTCTTTTACATCAAATGAAAGAGAAAATTGCTTGCCCATATCTGTTATTCCTATTGTGGCAAATATTATGGTTAAGATTTAAGATAATTTTAGTAATATTTTGAGTTTAATTTCAGACAAAATTATTTAGGAGTCATATATTTATCTTTTCCTTTATAGATTTAATACCTCACAATTCACCCTCGGTGTCTCCAATTGGTTGGAGTTTGTAAACGCGGAACTGCAACTTTTTAGTATCCCCATCTACCTTTTTTCTTCTTCAATTGATACAGCTCATTTTTAACAAGAACTAACATTTTTTTCATTGATTTTTAATTGAATTTTTTTTGTATCTTTAAACTATACCAGTGGAAGGAAAGGTTAGGACAGATCAAAAGCTTAAAACTCAGGCATAGCCTGATTTTTCCTCCTCTGATAGATAACTAAACGCCTTCTTCCTTCTACTATATCTACAATCATAACATTATCTAAAATCTAAAATCACTACTATGCCTCAATCTTCTCAATTACGACTTCAAAAATTAGCCTCCTACTTACGTCCCCACTGGAAAAAGTCATCATTAGGAATTTTTTCTCTACTAATAGTCAATAGTTTAGGAATTTATATTCCCAAATTAATTAGTCAAGCAATAGATGATTTAAAAGTAGCAACCAAAATTGATGAATTTTTATACTATGTAGTAGCAATTATAATTTTTGCCTCCATTATGTGGGTAATTAGAATAGTATCGCGCATACTCATATTTGGAGTAGGGAGACAGGTAGAATTTGACCTCAAACAAAAGATTTTTAATCGACTCTTAAAATTAGAACCATCCTACTTTAGTAATAATACAATAGGAGATTTAATCAACCGCGCCACAAGTGATGTTGATAATATCCGTAGACTATTAGGTTTTGCAGTATTAAGTATTAGCAATACAATTTTTGCTTATGGTTTAACTATGCCAGTTATGCTTTCTATTAATGTGCGGTTAACTCTATTAGCAGTTTCTGTTTATCCTATCATGCTAATACTGGTGAAAATATTTAGTAATAAATTGCAGAGTCAACAATTAGCTGTGCAGGAAGAACTTTCTAATATGAGCGATTTGATTCAAGAGGATATGAATGGTATTTCTCTAATCAAAATTTATGCTCAAGAGGAAAATGAAAGACAAGGTTTTAGCGATTATAATCAGCGACTTTTAGAGGCCAACTTAGAGTTGGCTAAAACTCGTAATATTCTTTTTCCTATTCTAGTTAGTTTAGCCAGTTCAAGCTTATTAATATTGCTAATGAATGGATCGATCTACCTAGAAAATGGTGAATTAACAGTTGGTAATTTTGTAGCTTTAATTCTTTATGTTGAGCGTTTAGTTTTTCCCACCGCATTACTAGGTTTTACCATTACTGCTTATCAAAGAGGGGAAGTAAGTATTGACCGTATAGAAGCTATTCTCACAGTTGAACCAAAAATTAAAGACCATGAATCACCTCTAGATTTTCCAAAAGTAGTAAAAGGTTGGGTAAAAAGCCAAGGATTAACATATACTTATCCGGGTAGTAAAACACCAGCTTTAGACAACATTAATTTTCTGATTCAACCAGGAGAAACTATAGCTATAGTCGGATCTATTGGTGCCGGAAAATCAACTTTAGCCAATACATTACCTCGACTTTTAGATATAAATAGTTGGTCAATATTAATATCTAAAAGA
>NZ_JAAHGK010000951.1:0-3042 GCF_010672505.1 Okeania sp. SIO2B9
TCTAACTTTTTGAGCATTTTAGACTGAAACAGGCACACTGCAATTCGACCCTAAAAAGGCTAAAATCAATATCAGTCAATGCTTTGATATTTAATCAGCAAGCCCTAATATGTGGACGTTGAAAATTATTGTTATCGCAAAGCAGAAAACAGAATAGAAGAGGTTTTTTTGCATTTTACTGAATAATTAAGATTTAAAGTCTCTGCGCATCAAAACAAGAAAAAAAATCTTTTAGTCAATCCTCTAATTTTAAGGAAAGGGAGTTGTTAGTTATTAATTACTAAAATGAGATTTTCTCTACATAAAATATTCATTAAATTTATCCCCATATTACAACTAAAAAAAATAGCTTTAATTCTGACATTTTTCATAATTCATAATTAACTTTTAATGTGGAGTTATAGAACTAAAATTTTTTAGTACAGCCATAAAAATTCAATACTTTGTAGGTAATAGTTTGAACTCAAGCTGATAGATGATAGCTGAGTGCCTATAGATAAAGTATAAATAAATATAGAGAAATATAGAGTACGGCAATTGCTATTACTCTTTCAGGAAAAACCGAACTTAAATAAATATTAAACCTTGATAACTTGAAAGAAGTAAAGTCAAAAATTAAAATTCAGCCCGATTGATTAGTTACTAATATCTGGCAGTAGTTTTTTTATAAAAAATGTTGCCAACTAGGAGATGGGTTGAAACTAATTTCTACTGGAGAAAACATAACGACCTTATCTGAATTTATGAATATTGCATCTTAAAAATCAAAAAAACACTTGAAACCAGATATACAGCAGATTCCAAGTACCTGAAATACAGATGTTAACTAGGGAATTTCTACAGTGTGGGCATCTTGCCCGCTATGGATGTACCTCACGCCTGATGAAATCTGCTATATCTATAATGTATATTACTTTTGACTTTTAATACTTGACATTTGTTATTGATGGTTTTCTTATAATTAACTACTAATTGACTTCTCTCTCGGTTAAAAAGGGACGTTCCATTGAACGTCCTTACAAGGTTTTGCTTGTAAAGATGTGGTTCATCAATTTGAAAAGCACTGTAATCTGAAAAATATTAAAATGAGGAGATAGATAAATGGCTACAACTGATTTTAAAGACTATTATTCAATCTTAGGTTTAACTAAAAGCGCTACTGCCGAAGAAATAAAAAAAGCTTATCGTAAATTAGCAAGGAAGTACCACCCAGATATGAACCCAGGTGACAAGAAAGCAGAAGCTCGTTTTAAAGAAGTTAATGAAGCTTATGAAGTTTTATCAGATCCAGAAAAACGTAAAAAGTATGACCAATTTGGTCAATACTGGAATCAAGTCGGTTCCACAAGTGGCGGATGGCCTGGAGGTACTGGTGGTACTACCGTAGATTTTGGAGGTTTCGATTTTAGTCAGTATGCCAGTTTTGAAGATTTTATCAATACCTTATTAGGGCGTGGTGGAACTCCAGGTAGTGGTAATGTTGGTGGACGACAAACTTATACCTACAAGACTAATACAGGTTGGCCAGGGGGATTTAATAATGGATTTGATGGTTTTTCTAATTTTGAAAATCGTCAGTCAGCAGCTTCTTTGAATTTAGAAGCTGAGATTACTCTTACTTTTGCAGAAGCTTTCCGAGGAACACAAAAACGTGTAGGTACTGGAGAAGTTTCCATTCCTCCAGGGGTTAAACCAGGAAGTAAAATTCGAGTTAAAGGTAGAGGTCAATTAGATCCATACACTAAGAAAAGAGGAGATTTGTATCTAAAGGTAGAAATTCAGTCTCATTCTTTTTTCCAGTTTGATGGAGAGAACTTACTTTGTGAAGTACCAATAACTCCAGATGAAGCTGTATTGGGTACATCTATTGAAGTACCAACTCCTGATGGTATGGTTAATGTTAATATTCCTGCGGGTATTCGTTCCGGTCAGTCTTTACGGTTACGAGGTAAGGGATGGCCAAAAGCTAAGTCAGGGGGACGTACTGACCAGTTAGTACGGGTTACTATTACTGTCCCCAAAGATATTAGTGCTATAGAAAAAGAGTGCTACGAAAAAATTAAAGCTAATCGCACTTTTAACCCTCGTAGTCATTTGCAAAGTATATCGCTTTAGTTTAAGTCCACTTAGGTGATGGGGAGATGGGGAGATGGGGAGTGGAAAAAACTGTTCCTTATCAATCGTTATCTTCTAAAGAAGATCAAGATAATTTTCTCTACAAATAAACTCAGGACTTACGCAAATTGACTTTTAACCCACCATCTGTAGGGGCGAATACCATTCGCCTTTGCTATATGTAGGGTTTGCTGAATAGCATTGTAATCAATACCTGCAAATGCTTCCAGGGTTAAATAGGGCTTACCGATCTAACCTAAAAGCATTGACATATAAAGATTTTAGCCTTTTTGGGGCTTTTAAAAAGTGCGCCTGTTTCAGTCTAAAACGCTCAAAAAGGAGCGTATTTTAGGCGCATAGTTGGGCAGAAAAATTCAGGGAAAATTCTTACTCCTAACTTCCTCGCTCATTCCTATTTCTCTCCTCCACCGGAGGGGGAGGGGCGAGGGGTGGGTTGTCTCCTGTCTCCAGTATTCCCCTCCACCGGAGGGGGAGGGGCGAGGGGTGGGTTGTCTCCTACCCCAGCAAAAAGACTTTCCATACGCAAACCCTAAATATTGCTGAAAAAGTACAAGGTTTTTGGCTCAATTTGCATCAAAATGCTAATATTTTTCCCCTGACTATCAGAAAATTTGGCCGTAGCAGATAGTCTAAACTTTTACCTGTTGCCTATCATCACCATCAGACTTTTTCAGCAAACCCTAAATATAGTGAGGGCGAATGCCATTCGCCCCTACAGATGGTGTTTAAAAGGTTGATTTGCGTAAGTCCCGATCTATAAATCTATTCCTTATCAATCGTCATCTTCTATAGAATATCAAGATACAAGATAATTTTCTCCACAAGTAAAACTACTTCATTTCTTCTTAACGTGGCTGAATATACTCATAATCATAATATCTCTGATAATAAGAATCAGCTCGATCG
>NZ_JAAHGK010000952.1:0-3041 GCF_010672505.1 Okeania sp. SIO2B9
TCTGATGAAATAGGGTTAACAGTTGTTGCTTCTACCTGCACTATTGCCGCAGTATTTCTCCCAGTCGCTTTTATGGGAGATACCCTTGGTCAATTTTTTCAACCCTTTGGTTTAACAGTTTCCGCCGCAGTATTAATTTCTTTATTAGTCGCCCGCACTTTATCCCCAGTATTAGCAGTGTGGTGGTTAAATGAAGTCAGAAGTCAGAAGTCAGAAGTCAGAAGTCAGAAGTCAGAAGGCAGAAGGCAGAAGGCAGAAGGAAATAATAATGAAGTTAAAAGTTATCTGACACAAGATGGTTTATTAAATCAAACACCAATTAGAAGTCAGAAGTCAGAAGGAAATTATGATGAAGTCAGAAGTCAAGAGTTAGAAGAAAATAATAATGAAGTCAAAAGTTATTTGAAACAAGATAATTTATTAAATCAAACACAAAAGTGGGAGAACACTTTATCCCATCAATACCAAAAATTACTTAACTGGTCCCTAGACCATCGAAAAGTTGTCATAGCAATAGCTTTACTCAGTTTCATCCTTGGTATGGCAATGATTCCTCTAATCCCTAAAGGTTTAGTACCCCAACTAGACCGAGGAGAATTTAATATTACCTACACTTACCCTCTACCTAATTTTGCGAAAAATACTGAAAATTTTCCTCCACCCCAAGCAAATCAAGCACCTGCCAATAACTCAATTTTTCCTGAAGGAGCATTTAATTGGATTAGCGGTCTAACTCAATCTCCCACTAGGATCTTATTAAGAAAATCTCGTAGAGTAGCGCAAAATATCGAGGAAATTGTTTTATCCTCCCCAGAAGTAGAATCAGTTTTTAGTATTGCAGGTTTCCAAGGCGAACCAAATCGTGGTAAAATATATGTAAAACTCAAAAAAGAGCGATCGCTCACTACTGCCCAAATACAAAAGCAAACTCGTAAAGCTTTATCTGAGTTAAAAAATATTAGTGTTAGTGTGGAGGATATTCCATTTGTTGAGACTGGTGCCGGAAAACCTTTTGAGGTAATGTTATTAGGAGATAATCGAGAAATTATCTACAATACAGCTCAAAAAATTCAAACTCAAATTGCCAAATTACCAGGATTTGTCGATTTAACTATTGCGCCTCAGTATAATAATTTCGATAACCCCATGGAAATAACTCATCGCAGTCAAAAGCAGGTTATCTATATTACAGCTAATCTCTCTGAGGGTTTAGGATTAGGGAATGCTATAGATTTAGCACTAGAAATATCTCAACCAATTTTACCTCCTGGTGTCAAGTTAGATTTAGGTGGAGATTCTTTGAGAGTAGGGGAAGTATTTGGTAGTTTTTTTGTAACTTTAGGTTTCTCTGTTGTATGTATGTTGACAGTCTTAGTATTACTTTTTGGTAGATTTTTAGAACCCTTGGTAGTAGGTTTGTGTTTGCCTTTGTCTATTGTGGGGGCAATGTTAGGATTATTATTTACTCAGAGTGATTTTGGCGTTATTTCCCTACTCGGTCTAATTTTTCTCCTCGGTTTACTGGATAAAAATGCTTTGTTATTGATGGATTATATTAATCAACTGCGTCAGTCAGGGTTAGAGCGCAGACAAGCTATTTTGCAAACTGGGTTGGTGCGACTGCGACCCATTTTAATGACAACAAGTTCGACAGTTTTAGGAATGTTGCCGATCGCCTTGGGATTAGGAGCAGGAGCAGAATTACGACAACCCTTAGCTGTGGCAATTATTGGAGGGTTAATTACTTCTACTTTGTTGAGTTTAATTGTAGTTCCTGTTTTGTACACTTTATTAGAAGATTGGTGGAGATTGAAATTATATTATGTCCGGTTGAATAGTTATAAATAAATGACGGAGGAGTCAGGAGTCAACCCACCCCTAACTCCTCCCTTCATGATATCAATTGAGCTTCATACAAATTTATAAAATTTTAAACTTTTGTGTAGTTTTAGCTACATTTTTTGATGTTTCTGCCACCATGAAAAAATAAACAATCTTTAAAAAACTAATTTTCTCAAACGGAGTTGAAAAATATGGATGCTCAAAAATTCCTGAGTCGCTACTCTATAGGAAAACGTTATTTTCGAGGAGTTTGTCTCAGTAATGCAAATCTGCGTGGGGTAAAACTGACTATGATTAATCTAAATCAAGCTGATTTAAGTGGGATTGACTTAAGTCGGGCAAAACTAAGTGGAGCTGAGTTAAGTCAAGCAAATTTATCTGGTGCCGATCTTAGTTATGCAGACTTGCGTAGCGCGAATTTAAGTGATGTTAATCTAATCGGTGCTGACTTGACAGGAGCAAACCTAGCACGAGCTAATCTGAATCGAGCAGATCTGCGTAGTACTAACCTTACTGGTGCAGACTTAATTGGAGCAAACCTGAATGAAGTAGAAATGAGTGGCGCAGATTTGACCGCAGCAAATGTTAATCAAGCAGAATTAAGTGCAGCTAGCTCTCATTTAGGTGTTTCTCGCAAGTGGGTGACTTGGGCAGGAAGCCATTAGATTTTTATTAAAAAGTATCAAATTTGAGGTTATATCAAATCCGGTAGCATCGGTATAAAATCTTTTGAAGATAGGAGTCAGTCCTCAGGAGTCAAGAGGAAAAACAGTTATAGCAATTCCCATGCTGGTGAGGTCAAAATTCGTTTGTTGTGGGGGAGTAGGGAGTAGTAATTCGGGAAACAGAGAATAGCGGTGCGACCCCGCAACAACGACAGTCGCAAGGAGGCGCGCACCAAGAGAGAAAAGAAGAAAAACACCAGTACCTCAGTAGTCTGAGAAACGCTATATCAAGATTTCCTAATGGTGAAGATGGACAATATTTTTATACCTAATTAAACGGATTTGATATTACTAAAAATATCCCATGCCATTCGACGTGGGTTTCTAGTATTCCCAATCAAACCCTTTTGACATCCTCCCCGGCCTAAAGGCACGGGGATTCCTACCGAGCCGTGGCTCCTCGGCGGGTTGGCATCTCACAGGCTGCTGCACCCACCCCCATCCCCTCCCGGGAGGGGATGGGGGTGGGTTACA
>NZ_JAAHGK010000953.1:0-3033 GCF_010672505.1 Okeania sp. SIO2B9
TCCCATTAAAGGTGGTGGAATAGATGAAGGAGAAAAAGCCTTAGATATTCTCGCAAGTCATCCATCTACTGCCCGTTTTATTAGTTATAAATTAGCTCAATATTTTGTTGCCGATCGGCCTCCCGGTAGCCTAGTTAATAAATTAGCTAAAAGATTTCAAGAAACCAACGGCAACATTCGTGATGTGTTACAAACTTTATTTAATAGTCCTGAATTCTGGAATGAAAAATATTATAAGAGCAAATTTAAAACCCCTTATCAATATATTGTTTCTGCTGCTAGAGCAACCAATACTGACAAACCAAGATGGGGGAGAATTAAACGAATTTTAGAACAATTAGGAATGAAGCTTTATGCTTGTAAAACTCCTGACGGTTATAAAAACACTAAAGAAGCATGGTTAAATCCCGATGCCATGATGCGTCGAATTAGCTTTGCGACAATTATATCTCGTGGTCAGTTAAACCAAGGGCAACCAAGACGGATAAATCATCGGCAACTTAGGGCAACTTTAGGAAATAATTTTTCTACCCAAACTCAAGCCGTAATTAGCAATAGTCCAGATAGTTTACAATCAGCTTTAATTTTAGGTAGTCCAGAAATGATGGAAAAATAGGCGTTGGTAAATTAGGGTATGATATTAATCTTAATTCTTGAGGAGTCAGGAGTCAGGAGTCAGGAGTCAGGAGGAAAGAAAGAATAAGAAACCCTGAGTAGAAGGATAAAGTTTTTTGGTAGCGTAAACGGAACGGAGTTCTATCGCGCTCTTATCCAGACATGATATTAGACATCTCTTCTAAAAGTAGGGAGTAGGAAATCTATCCCTTCCCATAAGTTTTAGAAGTATTGCAGGGTGAGGACCCACCTCTACTCCCAGCTATATAATACCATTTCTCACGCAAGAATGCTATGTATGATTGGGTGGGGAAGTGTGGGAAGTGTGGGAAGTGTGGGAGGTGGGGGGAGGGTTGAAAGTAGGAAAAATCTATACTAACCGACTAATAATTGTCAAAAAAAGACTTTGAATCTTGGTAAATATTTGACTGTTGAAGTAGAACTGAAGTATAGCATTACTTTCGGGAATTGGTATAATAAGTATTCAACTGGATTTAATATTAGAGGTAATATCAAATCAGTTTAATTGGACATAAAAAAATCTTCCAATCGTCATAACTACGCTCATCAAAGTTATTCTCTCTAATCCTGACTCCTGAGGACTGACTCCTAAAGACTTAACCATTCTAAAACTGTTTAACCGGATTTGATATAATATGAAAAGACGTAATTTTTTACAATTTGCTAGCTTACTATCAGCTTCAGGAATAATATCTGTTGGTAGTCATGGTTGGGTAGCAAAAGCATTAGCTCAAACCAACAACCGTAAACGATTAATAGTTATTTTTCTCCGAGGAGGAGTTGATGGATTAAATGTAGTTATTCCTCATCAGGAATACAATTATTATGATGCACGACCAAAAATAGCAATTCCTGCTCCAGGAGAACCAGAAGGAGCGATCGACTTAGACGGCCAATTTGGCTTACATCCTGCTCTAACAAGTATCATACCCCTCTGGCAAAATCGCAGTTTAGCATTTGTTCACGCCTGCGGTTCAAACAACGACACTCGCTCCCATTTTGATGCTCAATATTATATGGAAACAGGTATTCCTGGTAATAAAAAAATACCCGATGGATGGATGAATCGTTTGTTAGCAAATCTCCCAAAAGATAAACCAACTCAAGCAGTAAGCTTAGGAGATACACCGCCTCGCATTCTCATGGGTACAATGCCAGTTGCTAGTCTTCCCACGGGGAGAAAATCAACCCGTAGTTTACCCATAGACCGCCCCAAAATTTATGAAGCATTCGATCGCCTTTACAGCAGCAATGACGAACTTAGTAGAGTTTACCAAGAAGGTCGCCGAGCAAGAGACTTACTTTTAGCTGACTTAGAGCAAGAAATGGAAGAAGCTTCAGCGGGAGCACCACCTCCACAAGGTTTTGCTGCCGATGCCAAAAATTTAGCTCAAATTATGGTTGGTGATTCCAAAACACAGTTAGGGTTTCTCGCTCTCGGTAATTGGGATACTCATGTTAACCAAGGAAGCAGTCAAGGTGCTTTAGCAAGACGATTAAAACCTCTGGGGGAAGGTTTAGTTACTTTAGTTCAGGAGTTGGGCCCGCTTTACTCAGATACTGTGATTTTAGTAATGTCAGAATTTGGTCGCACGGTGAAAGAAAATGGTAATGGTGGCACCGATCATGGTCATGGTAATGTAATGTGGGTTTTA
This sequence comes from Okeania sp. SIO2B9, assembly GCF_010672505.1. Lineage (NCBI taxonomy): Bacteria > Bacillati > Cyanobacteriota > Cyanophyceae > Oscillatoriales > Microcoleaceae > Okeania > Okeania sp. SIO2B9. The sequence goes on from NZ_JAAHGK010000953.1 coordinate 2,292, forward strand.
GGTGGTGGCGTGCGTGGGGGTCAGGTTTACGGACAATGGCCTGGTTTGGATGAGTCAGAATTGTTTCAGAGACGGGATTTAGCGGTGACAACGGACTTTCGGAATGTGATTTCTAGTGTGTTAGAACAGCATCTTGAGATTGAGCGATCGCAAATAGCACGGATTTTTTCTGGTTATTCGTCTAATCAGCGTTTGGCTTTACTTTGAAAATAAGTCAAGTAGGGTGCGTTAATGAAATGTAACGCACCGCCTATCCCCAATATTTCGCTCAGTCAAGTCAAGTAGGGTGCGTTAATGAAATGTAACGCACCGCCTATCCCCAATATTTCGGCGCGTTACGCTTTCCTACGGAATGCTGCGCAAACGCTAAGACACCCTACTTGACTAACTGCTTGAGGAACAATAATTTTCGGACTCAGTATTTGTAGGAAGTCGAGCAAATTTGCCTGAGTCAAAAAAATCAAAGGGGAAGTATTTACTGCGGGAAATTCAGCCACGGTCTAACTCCCGTTGCAAGTCTTTCAAATCAACATTAAACACATCTATTTTTTCCCTTGCCAAACTAGCGAGAAAATCTCGACGGTTTAACCCGGCAACTTGAGCTGCTTTTTCTTGAGAAATTTCCCCTTTTTGATACCAATATATAGCTGCTGCTAAACGCATATCTTGAACAAATTCTTCAGGAGCTAAACGACGGGAAGAAATTTTTTCTGCCCGTCGTTTAGCTCCTGAAGAATTTGTT
>NZ_JAAHGK010000954.1:0-3025 GCF_010672505.1 Okeania sp. SIO2B9
TTCAACCGAGAAAATAATGATAAATTTGCCAACTTAGAGACGGTTGATTGATAGAAAAAGTAGAGTATGTGGCGATACCATTTATTATGTATTCAAGCATTTATGGAAGTTTGGCCATCACACACTGTAACAATGGAGTGTGTTATACCAAATTAATAAATATTTGCTACAAATAAATAGGTTATTTCTTAGGAATAAACCCACCTCTAACCTTTCTCAGGAGGGGAAGTCAGGAGTCATAATAAATAGCTTTGATACCATTTATTAGGTCATAATTGATATTTTTACTCCAAGGGACATCTCCTATAAAGTCATTTAATTGTTCTGATTATTCGTAAAATTATTTTTCCAAATTGATATTACTCCCTTCCCGCTATAAGATTACCTAACAATTGACTAAGGCATAAATATGGTGAATTATATTTTGAATTTGTTGTGCTGTTTGAAGCTGATTGAATTCAAAGTATTTTTCATGCCTTATATTGAATTTGTTCCATATTTACACCCAAGGGAAGATGATGCAGCAGTTTCATTGTTAACAGATAAATAATATATTCAGCTAGATTAAAATTAGGAGAATAACTCGGAGTATCAATAAAATCTACCACAATTTGATTTGACATTTTGGGTTCCACAAGATGTGCAAGTAATTGAGTTCTCATTTTCTTTTTATCTGTGGAATTTTTATCTCAAATAATAGTCAGTTGATCAAATCCATTTTTGACACAAAAAAGACACAGTTGTCAAAAATAATCTGAAACATCCTCCGATGAGCGATTTTTCTTTTAACTGGAAATACTCTTGACCTGTCAAAGTATCTACGGCAATCATCCCGTTCAATTTCTTTCTCTTTCCTTTCTGATTACTGAGTACTTTTGACCCTGTGTTCTTTTCTGCCCATCCGTAAAAAATACTGGGACGTTCATCAACAGCAAATTCGTCAAAAAATACTATTTTTTTCTTTTTCTTCTTGAGAAGAGAGTTTTTTTTTAAGTTTGATATCAATGTTTTTTGCTCTTCTTTGTGAGCATTAGCATCATCTCTATGTGCTTTTGGATTTGACTTATTTAACTCCTTGAGTATTTCATAGATTCTGGTTATTTTTAACTTCACTTCCCATCTTGACTCGAGCACAGTACTAATAATTTGGCCTGTCCATATATTTCTATCTATGCCATAGTTTCTGGGTAATTCTTCCCTAAACATTCTTTTTAATTCTTGTTTTTGTTCTCAATTTAATCTTGAAGATACTTGATGACAAATTGGTTTGGTTAATTCATTTAACCCTGCTTCCAGAAATTTATCTATCCAAGTTGATCAAGTTTTGTAATTACAATTTAATAATTCTGATACTTCTATTCTACTTTTTCCCTCATATAGGTATCTAATTGCTAGTAATCTTTTCCTTAAATACTGTTTTTGATGTTTGTAGTATAGTTTTGGCCATAAATCCCAATCCAGTTGGCGAACTGACAAGTCAGCGCAAGCTATCGCTTCACCTAAATGTCCTATTTTTCAGTAATTTATATCATGTCCGGATAATTAGTGATAAAAAAACTTTCTCCTTCTTCATTCTTTCTACCCTCCTGTCTCCTGTCTCCTGACTCCTTCGTCGTTTATTTATAACTGTTCAACCGGACATGATATTAGTCATCATCAACCCTGAATTAAAATAATGTAGTTTTGATGATGATCAAATAGGTAATCTTTTGGCGGGAAGGGAGTAATATATTTTCAATGCCTGTTGGATTTGTGAAGTAGACGCTGCGACCTTCCCCAACATTAAATTCCTGAAAACTATGAAATAAATTTGCACCTCTAATTACTCCACCTTCTATCTGTTCTTTTAATTGATCGATACTGTTAATAACTTAATTTTCTTTGCCTAATGTTTGATCTGGAATGATTTGAGAATTAACAGATTTTTGAGAAAAAAATATAGCCAGAAATAGAATGGTACTAGAGGTAGTATTTATCCAGTTATATCAAATCCGCTCGGGTTCGGTATAAAAAAATTTTTCATCTTCATCCAAGAGCAAATGTTTCGCGCATTCTCTTCCCCCCTGACTCCTGACTCCTGACTCCTGACTCCTAGATTAACTATCTAATTACACCGATGCTACCGGATTTGATATTATCAGAAAAATTTAAGTTCATATTCGCTATCAAAAATAAGAGCAAATAATTAATCAGAAAAAGTTCCAAATGCCACAGGTGAAAATAGATAACAACTAGGATGAATTAACTGTAAACCACCTGAGTTGACAGTAGTTACAGTAGTAGTGAGTATAATAGTACCACTTTTAGTCATGACCCAACCCTGAGCTTGACGAATTTCTGGCAACTTCTCGACTTCTGAGCGATGGTAGACTACAACAGGTTGTTTATCATCTCTGATCACACCACTTGTATACCCGGATGTTTCTGTTTCCCATTCGACCATTCCTCTTAATACTGTTAATGGTTGAGTTGGATCTGGTGGTAGACCACCTCGACCTGTAATTACAAAGGAACTACCTTCTTTTTGAGCTTGAGTTGGGGCACATATATTGTTGGCCACTAATGATTGAGGGTCTATGACTGTAGCAGATAATCTGATCATTCCTTGAGTGGGGTCTACTTGAGTATTAATATCTACTGTGCCGTCAATGCCCAAAGTTGAGGTGGCAGTAATTTTGCTACTAGCGTCAAGAAACACCCCTTCTGCATTAATAGAAATATTACCACCTCGACCCTCTATGGCATTGGCGCTAATATTACTATTGTCCGAACTAACAATAAATTGTGCATCAATATTAATATCTCCACCTGTGGCAGACTCTGTAGCGTTGGTAGTAATTGCACTATTATTTTCTAGGTTAATATCTGAAACTTGTATAGTAATGTTACCCTGGTTTCCAGCTGTAGTTTCCGCACTCAGAGTACCATTGTTGAGTTCAATGGATGGAGCATTAATATTGAGGGAACCTGCCACCCCATTACCAGAACTACTAACGGTAACGATCGCTTGGTCTTCCACTCTTAA
>NZ_JAAHGK010000955.1:0-3024 GCF_010672505.1 Okeania sp. SIO2B9
AATTTGGCACAGTTTAAGGTACCGAAAGCGGTTGAGTTTATAGAGTTGCCAAAGACTGCTACGGGTAAGGTTCAGAAATATTTGTTGCGAGAGAAAGAGTGGGTTGGTTATGAAAAAAGGATTCACTGAGACAACTTATTTTGGCGTTGGTAAATTAGGGTATGATATTAATCTTAATTATTTAGGAGTCAGGAGTCAGGAGTCAGGAGTCAGAAGGAAAGAAAGAAGAAGAAAGAGTAGTAGAGGGAGAAAGTTTTTTGTTTGCGCTCTTATCCGGACAAGACATCATACCTCTTTTCACCAACGCCCTTATTTTCAGCATCTGTTGAAAAAGATATAGACTTTTAACTTCCGCGTAGGGAACAGGGAATAGGGAACAGGGAACAGGGAATAGATTTTTACACCAAAGTTTGTAAGTGACTGTTACAATTCTAGTGCAGGATGGCGGAAATAACTGACCAGTTACAAAATCCTAAAACAATTACAAATGAAAAATGATTGACTTTTGACTTTTGACTTTTAACTTCCGCGTAGCAGCACTAGCTTATGTTAATCTCTCCTACTCCTCTGCTCACCTACTCCCAACAACTCTAATAACTATTCAACCGGACATGATATTACTTCTGACTCCCCACTCCTGACTCCTGACTCCTCCGACCCCGTCTTTGCATCTGTTGACGAAACTGCTCTCGTTGTTCTTCAGTTAAAATATTCGCCATTTGCTGGCGGGATGACTGCATAATTTCGCGCATCTGAGTTTTTTGCTCTTCAGAGAGATTTAACTGTTTCATTGCTCTGCGGGGGCGTTGACCTTGTGAAGTTAAAGTTTGAAGCTGTTGCTGCTGTTCGGGAGTCAGAATATTTTGCATTTGAGCTTTGCTTTGCGCTCGAATTTCCTCCCACTGAGTTTTTTGTTCAGGAGTTAGATTCAAATTTTTAGGATGGGCATCAACTTTTACAGGATTAGCAAATAGAATAGTGGCAACGATGCCAAGTAATAATAGAGAGAAAGATTGACGTTTCATTAGATTTATTTACAACTCCATGTATGAGGTGTTTACTGTCTTAATCCTACAGGCAATCGCTCATAAACAACCAGAGCTGAAAGTCCTAATTTCATCTAGGACTTTAGTCCTAAGAAGGAAGAAGGAAGGAGGAAGAAGGAAGAAGGAAACATATTACTTTGTTTGAGTTTTAAGCTTTTGATATGTCCTACTCTTTGCTTCGACTGCCATAATTATAGCGGTTTTCATTAACATAGAATACAGCTATCAAGTTTGTAACTTATCAAACTTCAAACATACTTATATTTTTCTGTAGTCTACCTTTGTGAAAACTGCTATAAATGTTTCTCGAACTTTAGTGATTTTGGGGTTTTAATAAAATTCCTTATCTTCGGAATATAGCAGAAGGAAGAAGTCCATTAGTAGACTGACACAGCTAAAACTGTGCAATAGATTTTTGTTTCTAGGTGTCTTTATCTCCCCACCCTCCCCATCTAACGCACCATTTAAGGTGTGTCAGTCCAGTAGAGTGCATTAATGAAATGTAACGCACCATCTAGATTTTAATTTTCGGTGTGTTACGCTGATGATTTCACAGGAGAACCAGTCAGTAGGTAGAAAGGAGTTTTTCGGTGACTTTAGAGTCAGAAATAGGTATAATTACCACTATTATTTTGGGTGAAAATTTACCACTAATTGAATTCCATACATCAAATCAGCAACGCCTCAAAATTTAGTAAATTATCATTATTGAGTTTGCAATTTATCGGAGTTTTAATGGAATAAAAATATGAATATTTTCCCAAAAATAACTAAACATCCAATCCGTTTTTTACTCTACTTAGAATGGATTTTACTGATTATTATTGCCATGAGTGAAACTTTAAAATTTCCTCTCTATGGTGGTCGGCGGAGAATACGAGATATTCACACAACAGAAGTCTCAAATTCACTCTCGATCAATCTTTTTCTCCTGCTAGTATTTAGCCTGATGGGACTATTTTTACCTATCAATAAATCCCGCTCAAATAAAATTATTTATACTACTGTCGAAATTGGTTTGATTATTTTAATGTCATTCCTGAGTAATTTACGTCTATCTCCAATATTATGTATAATTCTGGTAATTCGAGATTGTTTTATTTTTGAAAGAAAACAAAATTTAATTATTAATATATTTGTTTTTTCTTTATTCACATTTATCCAAATTCAAAGATTACACAAACTGACAAGATTACCGTTATTTGCTAGAGAAAGATTTATCTTAGTCCTATTAAGTTCAATAATTTTATTTGGATTAGTAATAGTTTTCTTACAATTATTAGTAAAAGCAATAATGTCAGAACGAAAAAGTCGAGAACAATTAGCAATTGCTAATGAAAAGCTACGACAATATGCCCTAAAAATAGAAAATATTGCTGCTTTAGAAGAACGAAATCGGATTGCCAGAGAAATTCACGATTCTCTAGGGCATTATTTAACAGTTTTAAATGTTAGTTTAGAAGCAGCTTGGAAGCTGAGAAAATCAGAACCACAAGAATCAATAGAATTTTTAGCAGATGCTAAACAACTAGGTTCAAAAGCATTAAATGAAGTGCGTCAGTCAGTAGCAACTCTAAGGTCTAACTGGTGGGAAAATCAATCTTTAGAATCAGCGATCGCTACTTTAATAGCAGATTTTCATAAATCTACTGGTATTTTACCCACAAGCAATATAAATATCAATTATTCTCCCGATAATGAACTGAAAATTGCTATTTATCGTATAGTGCAAGAAGCATTAACTAATATTTATAAATATGCTGAAGCAACCACAGTAGAAATTAATATTTTTACCACAAAAAATTTACATTTAATCATTCAAGATAATGGCAAAGGATTTAATTTAAACCAAAATACTACTGGTTTTGGTTTACAGGGAATGCAAGAACGTGCCTTAGCATTAGGAGGTAAATTCGAGATTCTTACCTCTCCTAATACAGGATGTAAAATAATTGCTAATTTTCCCTTAGTTAATATA
>NZ_JAAHGK010000956.1:0-3019 GCF_010672505.1 Okeania sp. SIO2B9
GGGTTTACTCCTAAAAAATAGCCTACCTATTTGTAGCAAATATTTATCAAACTGGTATAAGATTTTGAAATCAAGTTCTGCCAAACTGTTATTTCATAAAGCAATGAATTTATTTGAACTATTACCAATTACCAATTACCGAATTTCCCCAAAATGATTGATTATATTCGCAACGGCGAAGAAATTTACCGCAAATCTTTTGCTATGATTCGCTCCGAAGTTAACCTAGAAAGATTTCCTCAGGATTTAGCTCATGTTGCAGTTAGATTGATTCATGCCTGCGGTATGACAAATATTGTAGAAGACTTAGTTGCTTCAGAAGATGCAGTGCAAGTAGGACGTGCCGCATTAATTAATGGTGCGTCAATTCTGTGTGATTCTCAAATGGTAGCTAATGGAATTATCCGTCATCGGTTGCCAGCTAATAATGAAGTTATTTGTACTCTTAATCATCCAGAAGTACCTAAAATGGCTCGACGAATTAACAATACTCGCTCTGCAACAGCAATAGAATTATGGAAATCTCTGAGCAAGAATTCTGTTATCGCCATTGGTAATGCACCAACAGCACTGTTTCACTTACTAGAAATGCTGGATGAGGGTATGGCAAAACCTGCTCTAATTTTAGGCTTTCCTGTGGGATTTGTGGGTGCAGCGGAATCAAAAGCTGAACTGGTAGCAAATAGTCGAGGAATTCCATTTATTACTCTCCATGGAAGACGTGGAGGGAGTGCGATCGCTGCTTCGGCAGTGAATGCTTTGGCAAAGGAGAGCGATTTATGACAGAATTAGGACGACTGTATGGATTAGGCATTGGACCTGGCGACCCAGAGTTGTTGACCTTGAAAGCACACCGCATTTTGACTACTGTTCCAGTAATTGCTTACCCTATTTCTGAAAATGGTAAAGCTTTAGCACGGGCGATCGTCTCGGACTTTATTCGTCCCGACCAGATAGAAATTTCTATGTCTTTACCGTTTGATGTTAAGCGATCGCCACATCCCTATTATGATATAGCTGCCACCAAGATTGCCGAACACCTAAAAGTAGGGACAGATGTGGCGGTGTTATGTGAAGGGGAACCAATGCTTTATGGCTCATTTATGTATCTTTTCCAGCGACTTTCAAGACAGTTTCCTACTGAAATTGTCCCGGGAATTTCTTCCATAATGGCAAGTGCTGCCATGCTCGGTGTGCCAATTACTTATCGCAATGATGTGTTGAGTATTATCCCCGCTACTTTGGATGAAACTACTTTGAGCGATCGTCTTGCTGTTGTTGATGCGGCGGTTATCATTAAATTAGGGAGGCATTTTACCAAAGTCCGTAGGGTTATCAATCGTTTAGGGTTATTGCATAGGGCACTTTATATTGAAAGGGCGACTCAATCAAATCAGCGAATTGTTGACATTACTGAGGTTAAGCAGGTTGATGTTCCTTATTGGTCTTTGATTTTGATTCCCAGTCAAATGGAGATGGGGAGATGGGGAGATGGGGAGATGGGGAGATGGAGGGATGGGGAGATGGGGAGGTCGAGAAAGATTTGGTAATGGCGTTGAGATGGAACATTTTCTTCTTCCATCCTGTACAGGGGTTAGCGTCAGCTATGCATCAGCAAACGGGCGTTTGCCCCTACTCCCTACTCGCTATTCCCTACTCCCTGTCCAGATCAAATTGAATGGGCAAAAATAGCAGCTTGAGTGCGATCGCGTAAATTTAACCTCCTGAGAATATTAGTAATATGATTTTTTACAGTCTTCTCAGAAATATAGAGAGTTTTGGCTATTTCTCGGTTATTTGCACCAGAAGCAATTAATTTTAAAATTTCTTGTTCTCTTGGTGTTAATTCTTGCCAATTTTGGGGAAGGTTACTAACAGGAATTGCCATTTGAGAAATAGCTTTTTTACCTATGCCAGGTCCTAGTTGTGTATAACCTTTAAATACAGCTTGAATTGCCTGACCTAATTCTTCTGAAGGTGTGTCTTTTAGTAAATATCCTGCTGCTCCATATTTCAATGCTTGAGTGACATATTGATCGTCATCAAATGTAGTTAATATTAATATTTTTACTTCTGGGAAACGCTGACAAATTTCTTTAGTTGCTGCTACTCCATCCATTATTGGCATTCGTACATCCATTAAAATTACATCTGGTTGTAGATTTTCTATTTGATTTATTGCCATTTCTCCATTTTCAGCTTCTCCTATTATTTGCAAATAATTTTCTAATTTTAATAAAGCTTTTAATCCACGTCGGATTAAATTTTCATCATCGACTAATAATACTTTAATCATAGTTTCTACTAATTTTATCTAATACCATTTATCACGCATTCTTGCTACATCTCATTGATAGTAGGGAGTAGGGTTAAAAGACATAAGATATTTTGGTTTAATGCCGATAATCGTATGCAAGCATTGCTGAAGCATTATTATTACTTAATAACTGAAGTCCCATCGGAACTATAGCATTAATGCATGGGAATTGGTATAAGGGAATAGGAAGTCGGGAGCAGAGATAATAGAGAAATTGGTAGTGGTGCATAGTAATGTTAAAGGGAGTAAAGGAGTAGTAGACGTAGGGTGGGTTAGGCGGAAATAATTATGAGTCGCTCCTCAAAATCTTAACTGTCTGCCATAACCCACCGAACATACCAAATATTAAGCCAATACGCTGTCTTAATCTTTGCTGTGCATTTACTCTCTAATATCATGTCCGGTAGAACAGTTATAATTAGGCTCGTAGTTTTGCTCTAGCTCTAAAACTAAGTATTGTAAGGGCTAAAGTCCTACTACAAACAAAAACTTTATTATAAGTGATTATCCGAAAACGATATAACATCTGAGTTTAATACCCTAAACTTCACTGGTGATGTCTACAATTGCTTAGGGTTTGTAGAGGAATAACAGCAAATTTTTAGTATCCTCATCCACTTTTCCCTTTTTATTTCTTCTTGCTTTTTCAACGTTATTTATCCACACATAAAAATGAAAATATACCTTGATATCAGGTCTCAT
>NZ_JAAHGK010000957.1:0-3019 GCF_010672505.1 Okeania sp. SIO2B9
GTCGGGAGGTAGACAAACATCTTGATCGAAGCGGATCAACATTTATTTATGTAAGGGGGTGCTTTCCGCCCCACCCTGTGGAGGAGTGGGGAAACCAGCACCCCCTTACCAACCCCCTTATGGTTGTTCAGTAATCAGGGTGAAAGTCCCTCCCGTCAGAGGATGACGTTATACCAAACCTACCCACATAGAGGTTAATCACCACTCTGGAAGCTGGGATTAGAGAAGAATCAGAGATATACTTACTACATCACACTGCTGCTAGGTAGGTCGTCATAGTTAGCAGAAAGCGAAATCAGCTGAAAAAGTGTCCAAGCCACAGTAAGGAAAGTCAGGAATTGGACTTTGGACAAAAATTGTGTCCGACGAGAATAATTTTCCGGTCCATTGTCTTGGTTTATAACCAATGTCTTAACTAGGGGAAATCGGCGTTGGTAAATTACAGGATGAAATTTGTAGGGGCAATCCCCCAATGATTAACCGGGGTAGGTTACACAGCCCTACCCCAAAATATAAATCATCCCATCAATTACCAACACCAATTTATTGACTGTGGTACAAACTTGTCGTCGTCAGGGGCGTTCTGTCATTGAATTCTTTGAGCAGTCCCTGGTGGCTAGGGTTTTAAGCGATCGCTCATCAAGTCTTTCTCTTATTCCTATTTTGCATACCTGAATCCTTACTATTTAAGTTTACAACTCAACATAATCTACATAATTTTTTTTTGCCCTTTGTTAAAGTCAATTGTTAATATTATTCTATAATGTATTTTTAATAGAACTGATATTATGGATTAAGATTCTCCTCTAGAACTGGAAATAGGTATAGTCAAATTTTGCCGACGTTTAGTAGCAGCTTCAGTTAAAAGAGATTCTGCAAAAGCTATAGCTTCTTGAGCTGGCCTACCACTAGCTAATTGTGCCAACTCTTCCCGCCGTTGATAATTATTTAGATTTTTAACTCTTACTATAGTCCGTACTTCAGAGTTTTGATTATTTAAGTTTAAGTCCATAGTAGATATTTCCTCGACTACTTGTTTACTGACATTAAAGTGATTATCAGCCATTGCAGCTACTATCGGTTGATGGGTTACACAGAGGACTTGATGTTTCCTACTAAGTTGATGTAGTTTTTCTGAAATGGCTCCTGCTACTCTTCCTGAGACTCCAACATCTATTTCATCAAATACTAGAGTACCAGATCCTTCTATTTGAGAAAAACAAGCCTTTAATGCCAATAAAAATCGACTCATTTCCCCACCAGAAGCTATTGAATTTAGAGGTTGTAGTGGTTCACCAGGGTTAGGACTGAAGCAGAATGTAATCTGGTCAGCTCCTGTGATTGTTGGGGTAGTGGGAGTAATCTCTACCTGAAATTTCACTTTTTCCATAGCGAGGGGTTTTAATTCCTCTACCAAATTTGTCTCTAATTTAGCAGCCGCACTATGACGTTTTAAGCTAAGTTCGCTACATTTATCTTGTAATTGTTTTTGAGTTTCTAGGTATACTTTTTCTAGTGCTTCAACAGACTCTCCACCATCTTGTAGTTCTTTGAGTTCTGCTTGTATTTTGTAATAATAATTAATAGCTTCTTCTAGGGTTGGACCATACTTGCGACAAATTTGTTTAAGTTCTTGAATTCTTTCTTCTACATCTTCTAATCTTTGGGGATCTGCTTCTAATTCTTCGCCATAACTACTAATTTGTCGGCTAGCTTCAACAACTTGAGATAAAGCTTCATTAATCATTTCCAATATAGGTTTTAATGTGGAGTCGTAGTTTACCATATCGTTTAAGATGGTTTCTGCTTCTCCAAGGAGGTCTGCTGCTGCTGAATTATCTCCTTCATTTTGATATAAAGCTTGATATATTTGATAGCTTTGATGTTGAAGTTCAACTGCATGACTAAGGCGTTGACTTTCTTGTGCTAGTTGTTCTAATTCTTGAGGTTCGGTAAGATTAGATTTATCTAATTCTTGTACTTGGTATTCTAATAAATCTATTCTTTGTAAACGTTTCTGCTCTGACTGGCGACGATTTTCTAATGTTGCTTTGGCTTTTTGAGCTTTTTGATAGGCAATACTTACTGCTTCTCGGCATTGTACTAGGGGATGACTACCATATAAATCTAGCCATTCCCTTTGGAGATTGGGATTTCCTAATTGTAGAGTTTGGCCTTGGGCTGTAATTTCTAATAGGCGGTCACGCAGTTGGTCCATTATTTTGCGATTGACCAGAATACCATTGAGACGAGACCTAGTACGGAGAGAGGTTTGAGCGCAAGTAATTTCACGACTACAGACTACTAATGTACCATCTACTGGATCTATTTCTTGATTTCCTAACCATTCGGCCAGGGATGAGTTTAGCTCAAAGGTTGCTTCTAAGATAGCTCGTTTAGTTCCTGTTCGGATTACACGACGGTCTACTTTTCCGCCTAGAGTTGCATCGAGAGCATCTAGGATAATGGACTTACCAGCACCTGTCTCTCCTGTGAAGACATTTAGACCAGGACTTAATTCTAGGTCTAGATGATCTATAAGGGCAAAGTTATTAATGCGAAGAGATATAAGCATTTATTCAAGGAGGTAATTAAGAAGGAAGAAGGAAGAAGGAAAAAGTGAAGATTAAATGTTTGCACTTTACTTTTATCCTGCTTCGGTCAAACATAATTTTTGAGTTTATGACTTGAATCTTTGACTAAAATTATGCCAGTAAATCCTCTCTTTTCTTGGAGGTCTTCTATTCAAGGAAGAAGGAAGAAGTGAAGATTAAATGTTTGCACTTTACTTTTATCCTGCTTCGGTCAAACATAATTTTTGAGTTTATGGCTTGAATCTCTGACTAAAATTATGCCAGTAAATCCTCTCTTTTCTTGGAGGTATTCAAGATAAAATTATAATATAGCAATCCTATTTAAATTGTAATATTTCTGTGGTAGTTAGGAGTCAGGAGTCAGGAGTCAGGACTCAGAATTTTTATAATAGTTAATATTGACGAAAAACCTTGAAAATTCTGAG
>NZ_JAAHGK010000958.1:0-3014 GCF_010672505.1 Okeania sp. SIO2B9
TCATCTTCCACCATCCACATGTAGGCTTTGAATTGACGAGAGGTTACGTCTGTTAGACTATCTCCGACAACAGGGTACAACACAGGAAAAATTTCTTCCATAGTGGCTTCTGGAGTTGGTTGGGAAGTTGGTTGGGCATGTAAGTGCAGTCTCCGTTGCTAGATTTGACCCTCCCCAAAGTATCTGAACATTAGGATTATTTTTAAGTAGTTTTTTAACCTTTATAATATCCCTGGTAGAAGTAACGCTAACGGAGTCAACAATTTCAAACGAGACATTCGATTCATTTATCGCTTTTGATACCCCTTGAAGATAGGGGTAGTAGCGATCGTAGACAGCACCATCAACCAAGGCAATTTGAACCGATTGTCTTGAGGAGGAATTGGGCAGTAAATTCTTTTGAGTCCATTGTGCTATGTATTGGCCTGAATCATAGCCCATTTGGAAACTATTTGTATTAAAGCAAGCAATGGCTAAATCTTCTGCTTTGATAAAATCGAAGCAGAAATCTACAGTGATAATAGCCACTCCAGCATCGCTAGCCTTTTTCAGCGCAGGAAGTGAGTCAACGGGATCTTCAGGTGTTAAGATAATCCCATCCATACCATCATCGATCAACTGCTTAATTATTTTGGCTTCGTTCTCCACACCACTGGAATGAGAAATCCCCCAAATTTCCACACGACGGTTAGCAGCACGACGCATCCCCAATTCATAGGCATCGGAAAGACTTTGACCAGTTTCTGGTTTGAGCAAAGCTATCCGTAAACGAGGTAATCGTTCTTGTTCGATCTGCTGTTCCCAATTAGGCATCTTAGTAGTTTCCTGCCAATTTTTAGACCGTTTAATTTGAAATGTTGACCACATTTTTGCTCCCCACAGATCGGCCCCTTTTAATTCGGTTTCTCGCAGATTAGTGGGCTTTAATTGCGCTCCTGTGGCTTTAGTCGTGCTACTTAAATCGGCAAAACGCAAGGTGGCATTCTCTAGATTAGCTTTATAAAAATCAGCCCCCCTTAAATCTGCTCGATTAAAATTCGCTGATTGTAATTTGGCTCGATGGAAAATAGCATTACGGGAATTAGCCCATAAGGCTCTAATCTTGACTAGACTAGCTTCAGAGAAATTGGCTGCTTGAAGGTTAGCTCCATACAAATTACTATTATCTAAATTACTATCTTGGAGTATGGCTTTCTTTAAGTTGGCTTGTGCTAAATTCGCACCCTGTAATTGGGCACCCGTTAGATCCGCACCTTTTAAATTAGCCTTGGCCAAATTTGCACCCTGGAGATTACTCCCTCGTAAATTAATTCCGACAAGACTTGCACCTGAGAGATCAGCTTCTTCTAAATTTGAATGGGAGAGATCCATTGAATATTTATTAACCTTCAGTGAACCCTGACTGAAAGATAAAGATTGGCAAGGATTAAGGGTAAGATTAGGCATTTTTGCTTTAGGTGCTTTTAGTCCTGGATTACCTTGGCAACTTTTATTATTTAAAACTTTCAGGGCAGCAATCCGTGCGTCACTATATTCATGGCCAGATTCTTCACGCAGAACATTTCGAGCTTCTTGTATCTTCTGTTCGTTTCGAGCAGGTATGGTAATCACATAAGATACCACGGCCAACAACAGTGCGCCCTCACTTAACATAACTGTTAACTTAAAGAAAGATAAATCTTGCAGCCATTCAACAAAATCATAAATTTTGGCGTCTACAATAGAAATGGGGTTCAATAATTTAGGTTCTTTTAATCTAGTCTTTTCAGGACTGCTTTTAGATTTTTCAGAATTGAGAGACTCAGGATTACTCATTTCTTCTAGTAAATTTTTTTCTCTTTTATCCATTAGTTATTTTTCCGATAAAAAAACCAATAATAATCAATAATTATTGAAATATATCCCTTAATTTATCTTGCTTTAAATGTTTAAATCCTTGAGGGGTAAGAACAGTTATTGAAACAAGCTCAGAGGACTGAGTTCTGCCTTGAGTTAAATCAATTGCAATACCACCTAGATCGAATTTGGAAATAGCAACCTGTTTTAAAAAGCTTTCACGATTAATTTTTCCTGGTATTGCTCTGAGAATTTTTAAAGTCATTTTTCCTACAATATATCCTTCTAAAGATACACGATCAAACTCGTTTTTTAGCTTGGATTTTGCTTCTTGAACAATAGGTAGATTGGAGTCTAATGAGGGAACAACTTCTGTGATAATCACTTTCTCTTTGACACCGTATTCTTCTAAGTCAAACTGTAATTCCTCTGCATGAGCAAATGACAGGGACGAAATGACCCAATCCTCTCTTTTCTCTTGAGCTAACTTAATAAATCGTGCGATATTAGTAGAAGTTCCTGCTGTGACGACTAATCTACAGTTTATTCCTGTGCTTTTTTCCCACTTTTTTAATGAATTATAACCTTCTTTTACATAGGGAGTATTACGGGGATAAAATCCTACGGGGCTAAGGAAAGGATTGTCTTTATTTCCCTTTTCTTTATACTCTAAAACTTGGTCATAGGGACGTAAGATATTCTCTTCAACCTTTGCTTTTACTAAAGCGTGTCTGACTCCTTTTAATCCCGATATACCATAGCTGTCATCTTGAACATAAGCACAGATTTCAGAGGGTTTTACCCCAAATTTTAAAGCCATTTTAACTACAGTTTCTATTTCCTTTGCATAAGTTGCACGATAATTAATAATTAGTTCAGATTGCGATCGCAAAAGTTCAGAACCAGTATAAAAACCAATGGCAGGAATATTATTTTCCTTTAAAATTGGCAATGTTTGTTTTGCGGTGGGTGTACCGACATTTCCAATCATCAAAAAAATGCCAGATTGAATTAACTGTTGTGTTTTTTGACGAGCAACTGAAGGCTCATAATAATCATTTTCAAAGATTAACTTAATTTTTTTTGCCTGTACTAATTGGTTATCAAGTGCAGCTTTTAAACCAGATTTCATCCTATTCCCTAAAATCTCTTCTTGTCCTTGCTTTAGAAGGACAAGA
>NZ_JAAHGK010000959.1:0-3013 GCF_010672505.1 Okeania sp. SIO2B9
AACCCAGGTAAATATTTTTGATATCTGCTCTGGGATTTAACCTAAATAGGGGTGGAAAAAAAAGGATAAAATGCTGGAAACTTGATAGATAATCTGCCATTTCCTTTAACATTAAATCTTACTACCTGAACCTTATCAATTCCTGCTGATAGAGCATTTGTTTTTCTAATGTTTGTTGATATTTGGTCTGATTCGGTAGAGGTTGCTAAGAGAGGGACAATTACCAAACCTTCTAAATTCTCTGGATTAGTCAGACCTTGGGCAGCTATTATTAATTCATAATTATGCCAATAAATATACAATCCTGGTTCTGTCTTATTTGCCAAAGGATCAGGAACTGGTGTGTCTGTAGCTTCATAGTTTTGGGGCAAACCTAACTCCGAAAGCCCATCTTTGAAATCTTCTCCTTGTTGATTAATTAAGAATATTTGAGGACCATTGTGATTCGTAGAAAATATATCTAAAAAGGTATCTTGATTAAAATCAGCTACACCTAAATCAAATAGTGAGTAAGCGGGACTGATTTCTTCCTGTATGAAACCAGAATTAGCATTTAATGGATATTTATTTTTATCCTGTGGCCTCAATAAAACCACCAATAAGGAAATCAATATAATTCCTACAAATATGAAAATATTACGTTTCATTTTCATGGCATTCAATTAGTGTTGTTCAAGAGATATTATTTATTAATAGGAAAAATGGTAGAAGCATCCATTAAGTTCAAGAGCTATTCCTTTTAATACATTAGTTTATTGCCCCCAATAACTGACTGAATTTTTACCGAATCATTAATAATTAATAATTATTAATTAAATAATTCAGCTTACTCTGCCTCCCCTTTCAAGGGGAAAAA
Organism: Okeania sp. SIO2B9; assembly: GCF_010672505.1. Lineage (NCBI taxonomy): Bacteria > Bacillati > Cyanobacteriota > Cyanophyceae > Oscillatoriales > Microcoleaceae > Okeania > Okeania sp. SIO2B9. Next base: position 857 of record NZ_JAAHGK010000959.1, read on the forward strand.
GTGGTCGTTTGCGGAGCATGACCTGAGGATGGGATAGCTAGGTCTCCCGCTCTTGACAGAGCCGCTCCGAAGTGCGCCATATCCAATCGACCAAGAGAAAAGTGCTAGGATATTTCCTTATCTTCAATTCCGTAACGGTTAAAACCCGAAGTAATTATCAATTGTCCATTATCCATTAATGAAATACTCAATTTCTTGAGATTTTGTTTCGGCTAAATGTCTTCTAGCCAACTAATTGAGATTTTTATTATTGGCTAGTGTATGTTGAATATATCTTCTGTGTTCATAAATATTTTCACCATTTAGACCTAAATTATAAACTGGTGATCGAGATTATAGGGATAGATACTTGGAGTTTAAGAGCTGATTTTTCTAATACTTAATGCCAAGAATTGACGAATAAAAATTTATCCAGGGGGGATAATTATCTTGAGAGATATCTCCTAGGAGACTTTTGACGATTTGAGAAAAGTTTGATATCTTTAAATATGTAATATTTTAATTGTTTTAACGGTTTCTAGTTTATCATATTTGTTTGGATATTTTTTTCTAGATTTTTCCTAAAATTCAATCTAACAATTCTCATATATTATCCATACTACTCTAATTCTAATTTAATAACCTTAATTTACCATGACTAAAACACCCCGTCGCTATCATATTACCACTTTCGGCTGTCAAATGAACAAAGCCGACTCCGAACGCATGGCAGGTATCCTAGATAATATGGGCCTCATCTCGTCAGAAGACCCCAACGATGCCAACATCATTCTATACAATACTTGCACCATTCGTGACAATGCCGAGCATAAAGTCTACTCTTATCTAGGTAGACAAGCAAAACGCAAACACAAACAACCAGACCTCACTCTCATTGTTGCTGGATGTGTTGCTCAACAAGAAGGGGAAGCACTCCTGCGACGAGTACCCGAACTAGACTTAGTTATGGGACCTCAACACGCTAACCGCTTGCAAGACTTATTGGAACAAGTATTCAATGGCAACCAAGTAGTTGCTACTGAACCTATTCACATTGTGGAAGATATCACTAAACCCAGACGGGATAGCAAAGTCACTGCTTGGGTAAATATAATTTATGGTTGCAACGAACACTGCACCTATTGTGTTGTTCCCAGTGTACGGGGTGCAGAGCAGTCTCGCTATCCTGAAGCTATTCGCGCTGAAATGGAAGAGTTAGGGCGACAAGGTTATCCAGAAATAACATTGTTAGGGCAAAATATTGATGCTTATGGACGCGACTTACCGGGAGTGACAGCAGAAGGACGCAATAAACACACATTCACAGATTTACTTTACTATGTGCATGATGTACAAGGTGTTGAACGTATTCGCTTTGCCACAAGTCACCCCCGCTATTTCACAGAACGTTTAATTAGAGCGTGTGCTGAATTGCCCAAGGTTTGCGAACATTTTCATATTCCCTTTCAGTCTGGAGATAATGAATTATTGAAGGCGATGGCAAGAGGTTACACCCATGAGAAATATCGCCGGATTATTGATAAAATTCGCGAACTGATGCCAGATGCTTCTATTAGTGCTGACGCAATAGTAGGTTTTCCTGGAGAAACGGAAGCACAGTTTGAGAATACGCTAAAGTTGGTTGAGGATATTGGGTTCGATCTGTTGAATACTGCTGCTTATTCTCCTAGACCAGGTACTCCAGCAGCTTTATGGGAAAATCAAGTGAGTGAGGAGGTGAAAGCAGATAGACTACAACGGTTGAATCATTTGGTGGGAGTGAAAGCAGCAGAGCGATCGCTTCGTTATATGGGTCGTACTGAAGAAATTTTGGTTGAAGATACTAACCAAAAAAATGCTGCTCAAGTTATGGGTCGTACCCGTGGCAACCGTCTGACATTTTTTGAGGGGGATATTAATGAATTGAAGGGTAAGTTAGTACAGGTGAAAATTACTGAAGTACGTCCTTTTAGTTTGACAGGAGAAGTCAAGCAGTTAGTGATGGTTTAACAGTTGTAAGGATGGGTTGAGTGAATAGGTAAACAGTTACAGCATATTTCGGACAAATGATGTACAAGTTTTAATAGTAAAACTCTTGTGGTGCAGGCATCTTGCCCGCTAAATATGTACCCGCTAAATATGTACCTCACAAAATCGGGAAGTGCTGTATCATATCAA
>NZ_JAAHGK010000096.1:0-10187 GCF_010672505.1 Okeania sp. SIO2B9
TCTGTTTATAATTCTATAATTACTTCAATATTTCATCTCCCCTACTCCCCTACTCCCCTACTCCCTCACTCCCTCACTCCCAACTATAATAATAAGTATTCAACCGGATTTGATATTATGACCCAGGTACTTTATAGGACAAGTTTTAGTGATTTTGATGAATTTATTAATTGGTATCCAGAACAGTCGGAATACCACTATGAATTACATAACGGAGTAGTTACTCAAATGCCTAAACCTAGAGGTCAACATTCTCAAATTGCAGGTTTTTTAATGGCTGAGTTGAGCTTGGAAATTAGGCATTCAGGGTCGCCTTACTTTATCCCTAAAGAATGTATTTTCAAAACCGATAATTTATCAGGTTACGAACCAGATGTAATTGTTGTCAACCGAGATTTTATTCAGAATGAACCACGTTGGGAAAAAGAATCTACTTTAATTAATAGTCAGTCAATTAAGTTAGTAATTGAAGTTGTCAGTAGCAATTGGAGCGATGATTATCCTCTCAAACTAGATGCTTATGAAATTATGGGCATTAAAGAATATTGGATTGTGGATTATTTGGGATTAGGAGGAAGAAAATTTATCGGTTATCCCAAACAGCCAACTTTTACAGTTAATACCCTAGAAAATGGAGAGTATAAATCTACTCAATTTAAGGAAAAGCAACTCATTCAATCTTCTATCTTTCCGGAATTAAAATTGACTGTGGAATAAGTTTTTCGAGCAGAATAATGTAAGCATTCAGCCGTCAGCTATCAGCTATCAGCTATTAGGTATTGTTTTTAGTTTTAGATAAAAGCTTTACTAATTGAGTCAGAATTAAATCTTACTACAAAAACTGGCTAAAACAGTCTATTTTCATTAAAACCCTGTCCTTTTTCTGAGAGTTGATAGCTAATAACTGTTTGCGCAGCATTCCGTAGGAAATGCTTACAGAATAATACCAAATAGTTTTCAACTAAAATCCTTGGAAAGATTCGTCCAAGATTATCTCTATAGATATTGCTTGATGAAAAGTCAATTATTGTCTGTAGTTGTTTGAGAAGGAAAAATTAAGAAAATATTAGAGAAAAAGGTCTTCATCTGAGGGAAAGGTAAAAATGTTCTGAAAAGTTCCTTTTGAAAAGCACCCAATATAAGGATAAACGAAGAGACAAATGGAAAGATTGTGGAAAATTATCGCAGGAATCATGCTGGTCGCATTGGTTTTTTTCGGTACGATGCTGGCAAATGTAACTTCAGCTCTTGCAGACGATATGGGGCCATTGTCCCCTGATGTATTTATCCGAGGGCGAGGGCTTGCTGTTACCGATGTTTCTGGCCCAGAAGAATGTTCTAACTTATGTGAAAATGATTCTGAGTGTATAGCAGTGAATTGGTTTCGACCTACATCAACTTGTACGGAGTTAATGGCTTACTTTTCAGCAGAAGTAAATCCAGACTACATTTCTGCATTAAAACCCCAAGGTTACGGTAACTAATCGCAATATTGGACCCACCTTTTTGCGTAGCATTCCGTAGCAAAAAACCTAGTTATATCATGTCCGGATGATATAATTATAAATTTCTAACCGCGATCGGAGCCGTTTTCGCTTTGGTAGACTACATAGCTCCTGCCTTAAAGCCAACATCTCTGTACTCTATTCTAATGAAAACTGCTATCAATCGATCGCTGTTGTTATATTATGTCCGGATAATTAGTGAGAAAAAACTTTCTCCTTCTTCTCTTGTTCTTCTTCTTTCTTCCCTCCTGACTCCTGACTCCTGACTCCTGAGGACTCCGTCGTTATTTATTTATAACTGTTCAACCGGACATGATATTAATGAAATCAAAGGAAAGAGCGTCAAGCTCTGACTAAGAAATCATCTGCCTCCAAAGATACTCCATTAGAGAAAATAGCAAAGCGATCGCCATCTCCCAACCCATTCTCTATACCATTAGGATTATAATATAAGGTACTATTAGCAGAGTCATAAACGATCGTAGCATCAGCGGTAAATACATCAGCTTCACCATCCACCACAGCAAATTCGCTACTATCTAGACTTTCTCCAGGAGTAGTTGCAATGGCAGTGAATACAGTCACATCCAAGAGGATTCGATCTTTGCCAGATACAAAATCAGTAATTTCATCCACACCTAAATTTGCTTCGCTAAATGTTTTATTAGCAGCAAAAATAAATTTATCCTTACTCGCTCCACCACTGAGAATATCGTCATCCTCTCCTCCATTCAGGCGATCGCGTCCGATACCACCACTCAGACTATCTTCTCCACTGCCACCAAGCAAAGCATCGAAACCCAACCAACCAATTAAAGTATCATTGCCACTATTTCCCTTGAGAGTATCGTTTTCATAACCACCTTTGAGAATATCGTCACCATCACCACCTTTGAGAATATCGTTACCCCGGTTGCCATAGAGTTCGTCATCACCAGCAAAGCCAAAGATAATATCGTTACCACCTTTGCCTTGCTTAATATCATTTCCTGAAGTTCCCTTAAGTAGGTCGTTAGAACTAGATGATATTTTTGTTAAAATTTCAGAACCAGAAATCTCATCAACTAACTCAATATAACCTACGCCAACTTCTCCTGCTTCCTCTGCAAAAAAGTCTTTCAGTGTCAGATCGTCTGCTGCTTGGAAACTGCCATCTTGGTTAACATCTATGATTAGATCGGTATCTTCTCGATGCAAGTCTGACATAGAAGTTTCCATACCTTCAAGAGTCAAAGTTTCGCGACCAGCTACTTCTTGAATCTCCAGACCTCCAACATCAGCAGCATTCAATTCAAATAATTCATTACTCGTACTGCCATGAAGTACCCCATCTTCGGCATCCTCCACAGTTCTCACAGGTAATATTTGACCTCGAATATCACCAGGTTCAGGATTTTCGTTTGTATGCACCTGGACGTAGAGGTTGCCATGAAATAGATTAACTAGAGAAGTTATCACTGGTTGAGTTCCCGGCATTTGAGCGGTAGGCAGAATGGCTATTTCCCCGGTAGGAAGATCGCCTCCTTCTAGCAGACTTGCTGCAACTGTAGTGCCTTCTACCGTAGATATGGTGATATTTTCTGTTATCTCAACTGTTGCACCGTTGGCAAAGTTGAGCTGAGTTCCCTCAAAAATGTTGAGTTCGTCTCGGGGTTCCCCATCTAGTAGTTTGATACCTAAAGTGCCATCATCGTAAGCTTCAACAACTTCAATTTCTAATTCGGGAGCTGTCCAGTCACCATAAACCCCATCAGACTTGGGTTCAGAATGGCGAGCAAAATTGGCAGCAGCATCAGACCAATCCCATTTACCTGTAATTGTTTCACTTTCGTAGTCGATCTCAATGTCATCATCATCTACGGATGGTGCCCCAAAGATATTCAAAACATGACTCCCATTAGTGCCATAGTCGCGGTGGTGAAAGTGAATTTTGGTAACAGCATTATCGGTGGTACGTTCTGCGGGGTCTTCAATTAGATCGATTCCATTGAATTGAATCGTATATTCTATTTCTGTCTGTTCGGCATTGAGACTAAAAGTTGCAACTCCTGTAGCATCTGACTCTACTCCATTTTGACTGCTGTCTAAGAAGGCTTTAAATTCTTGAGCTGGTTCGGTCATGCCGAAGTTTTCCAGCAGATAGTTTTGAGCTGCCAGAATAGTATCTTGGTCTGCATCGGGGGCGGGAGAGAGATTTTGATTGTAGAGAATATAAACAGGATCGGAAGGAATGCTACCAGGAATGTTAGTCTCAACCTCCACTGGCAAGAGGTAAAGTCCGTCATCAATACCAGTAGGTGAAGTACCTGCCTGTAATTCCATGACATAATGCCAGTGGTCATTACCTGCCTGGTCATATTCTGCATAATAGTAGGGTTGTCCTTCTACAACAGCTTCCCCTGTAGTGACTTCATTTACGAATTCTACATACCATTCACCTTCATCATTGACTAACCAGTTTTCTTGATACCAGGTCATCACTTCTCCACCTGTGGTCACAAAACTTTCTCCATCCCAAACCTTCAGCTCATCGAGAAAGTTGACTTGGAAATAAGTATTGCGTTCGCGATCGAAAGAATCATCCACTGGACTACCGTCTACAGGAGTATCGTAGAACATATCTATTTGTGGTGTAAAGCCAGGAAAATAGGATGCGTTATCAGTATAGCGATAGTCGAAGGCAGTATCTGATTCTTCTACTACTCGGTCATCCCAAACCCCAACTGGTGCTAAAGTGAGATAGTCGTCAGAAAATAGGTTGGTGTAGCCATTACTCACGCTGTCATCTTTGCCAAGATAGGCTCTGATTTGACCTGTTTCATCTTGACCGAAATAGAATTGTAAACCGTGAAACACTCCAGGATAATATTGAATAATTTGTGGTAAAAAAGCTATCTCTGAAGTAACTGAACCAATGCGACTTTCTAAATCCCAAGTTCCACCTTTTAATGGGTTGCCCACCTGATGTTTTGAAGCAGCAATATTAGCTCCAGTTAGTTGATGTAAAAGTTTGATAAAGTTATTTGATTGACTGGCAATATTACAACTATAAAGTAATATATCGACAATGCCCCATTCTTGCAGATATCCACTATATTCGGCAAGATATTGCTCATTTATGGGTGTTTTTCCTAGATATAAAATTCCAGGATCGCCATGACAAACTATATACAAACTATTAGTTGGATAGTTAGATAAAAGTTCGGTAATTTGTTCTATGCCATCACGATTAGGGTCAATTAAAGCAACTTTTGTTTGTGGAGTAACTCCGGTGGCTAACTGGCGATAATTTTCCACTCTGGTGTCAATTACCATCAATCTTTTATGCTGTCGGAGTTGTTGCAACTTTTGGTTGATTTTTGTTGATTCTGTAGATTTTTTTAAGATTAAATTCATCTTGATAAATCCTCAAATTGATAAATTTGAGAAATACCCTAATCTCTCAGTAAATATTTTGTCAAAAGACAATTTGTCAAAGATTAAGTAATTCTAAAATATGGGATATGAATTGTGAATTTGGAGGAAACCGTTTAGGTTTATTTTTGTTTTAATGATTTTTCTAGTTGTTTATATTTGATACCTAATAAACGTTATTTGTCTTGTGGATGATGGCGAATATGTTTCAGTATTCTAGTGATAATTATCTGCCAAAATCTTGGAGTTCAAACGGCGACGTTATGAGGAGTTAGGATGAATAAATATCGGACTTTGGCAAGATGAAATTGTCTGATCTCTACCTCAGAAAAATTTTATAGAGTTTATAGCTTATGGAGAGAAGTAACCAATCAAAGTCCCATATTAACAGGAGTAAGACTCCATGATTTACGTCATACTTTTGCCACCGAAAGAGTTGGTTTAATGGGAATTGAGGAACTGCGGGCCTTGATGGGTCATTTTCACATTCTTTAAAGTATCAAAAAGTCATATCATTAATACCAATTTGATAAATGTTTGCTACAAATAGCTAGGGTATTTATTAGAATTTCCTACGGAATGCTCCGCAAACAGAATCCAGAATTCAGGAGTCGTATGGGAATAGATTTAATACCAATTTTCAGGTCGTAAATTCTCTTTTTTGTCAAAGGGACATTTCCTACAAAATCTTTTTATTGCACTTATTATTCGTAACATTCTTTTTTCAAATTGGTATAAGGGCAAAACAAGTTGCTCAAAACGCTTTGCAAATCTTATTAACTGAGGAGTTGTAAGTAGAAATTAAATTTATATTATTATGAGAGCAATTCTTACAACACAAGAGTATTGACAATACTCTTGCTCTGATGAGTGAGTGTTGAGGGCGTTTATATACATGTCAGATGTTGCTACAAAGCTTGCGTGGTATGATTTACAGCCTTGGCGCATATTTTCGTTCCATTACTACCGATCGCCCGTTAACTATTTGAGTTTGATTCAATAAAAAAGCTTTGCCAGCTTCAGTATCAAACGCCCAAGCTTTAAGTTTAACCTTTCCTTGAGGAATTTCTTCCACAGTAAAAGACTTTTGCCAACCTGAATCTAAATAAGCTGAATTATCAAAATATTCCTTGACACTAGGTCTCGGCATTCTCTGATTAATTAACTTAAATATGATGTCTTCTCCCTCGGTATTTTCGTAAGTTAAAATCACACCATCAGCAACTTCATTTCTTTCGGGTAAAATTGCCCAACCATTGGCAAAATAAGTCCGATTATCAATTTGATTAACTGTATCAAAATAACCATAATTTAATTCTGTTTGTCTCTCTCCAGCAATATCTTGAATATTCTTACTCTTGACTAAACCAGGTTGTAAAAAACCTAATTTATCCAGAATATTAGCTGTATTTCTCAGAGGTTCAGGACTTCTTTTAGTCACTAAACATTCATCTTGAGGAATAACATTTATCATTAACAGGCAAGCCTTACTTTGTAATAAAATTACTCGGCGATCGCTCATCCTCTCCAAAGCATTAATAGTAGTCTTAAGATGTAAGATAATCAAAATACTAACTAAAAAGTAGGAAGTATATTTAATCAACTTTGTCTGAACATTTTTTTCACTAGCTAACTGCCAAAAAATAGCCAACAAATAAACCAAAGAAACCATCAAATATAAAGAAAAAGCCGTATATCTTGGAGCCAAAGATTGTTCGACACCAAAACCAACTCTACCTACAGCAGTTACAGCACCACTAATAATTCCATAAACCCCAATTATTAGCCAGCCAATTAAACGATGTAACAATAAAAAATCTGTTTTAACTAACCAAAAAAATTTCCAACCTAAAAACAGCCAAAAACCAAATACCAAACCTCCAACTATTGTCGCCACAGTTAAATTTTCAAATCCTAAAGGAGCGCCTAAAAAAGCTAAAAAATAATGAACTGTCTCAACTGGATGAGCTATAGCAGATAAAAAACTTGGATGTTTATCGGGCTTTTGATAATCATAAAAATATACGACTAAATTAGCAACTAAACCCAACAACCCACCGATAATTATCCAAATATTCTTAGTAAAAACTTCCTCAAATTTTCCAGAAGCTAAAATTGCCAATGCTGGAAAAATTAATACCCAAATTAACATTCCATTGGCATAAGAAAAAGTGCTAACCGTACAGAGACAAAAACAAATAATAAACTTAGTTCTTAAATTCAGTTTTTTCTGGGCAATAACCAAACAACCAGTCAAACAAGCAACAGGGATATAAACAACAATTTGAATTCCCCAAAGCCAATTTTCATATTGGGCAGGAGAAAAAATTAGTAAATTAGAAATTGCCAAGAGCAAAAGTTGAGTAAAAAGACTAGCCCTAACAGTCAACCTATTTAAACAATAAATATTGAAAGAAACAACACAAGTCAACAAAAATATCACCAACATTTCATATCTGACATCCCAATTAGTCAAATAAGCTAAACCGATAAAAATTAGCCTGGGAAAAAATTTTCTACTTTCATGGAATTGAGCAAATAAATCGCTAAAAGATAAATTTCCAGCATAGATTTTCTCAAACATTACTGCTAGAGGCCATTGGTCAGAAAAAGGAAAATTTACGCTATATTTTAGGATGCAAATTCCCATGAATAAAACTGGCAAAAAAATCAGAAATAAAATAGGAATTTGTCGGCGGTTGAATTGTTGCATAGACTAGAAATATTTGAATTAATGACTATACTCAAGAGCTTTTCAAGTTTAATAAACTCCAGGTATAAAAGATAATATTAGATAATTTTCAGACGAAACAAAGGAAAAATGTATTTATAGAACCCCTGAGTGGGATCTTTTAGGAATAAAGTTATACTAATGAGCGATCACCAACTAGCATGAGAAAATGCCAGCCTTCAAGTAGTTTAACAGACAAAGAATAGGTTCTGATCGAACCACTACTACCTAAGAAGAAGAAAACTCGGCCACAAAAATGGAGCAACAGAGAAATCTTAGATGGTATCTTGTATCAACTTAAGAATGGTTGTAACAGGTGTAACTTACCCTGCATACTTACCTCCTTATTCAACAGTGTTTTGGCAGCTACATTCAGTGGCGAGCATCAGGGATAATTGAGAAGGTTAGAGATGTATTGCATTCTCAAGTACATCAACAGGTAAAAAAAGCCAGATGGACAACTTTAATCATCATTGATTCACTTATCTGTAAAAAATACCTGTAATGCTAGTATCAAGTCAATCATGATTTTGTTTTTACAAATCCACGAACGGAATTAAGCGACATAAGCGCGTTAGATAGTCTCGGTTTTCCTTCTTGCTCCGTCCTTACTCTGAGGAAACCTCAGAGCGGGCGGTGCGCTTTTTTACTTATTGCAGCAAAGCCAATGTATCTGACGATTAGGGATGAACAGAAATTTTGTCAGATAACATTGATTACTTCAAGTCCAAACCTGTTAACCCATAACAAAATTACTATTTTACTTGACAGGTGTAAAAGCTTGACCAAAAATTTTGTTTGCGCAGCATTCCGCAGGAAAAGGACTCTTAAAAAGACTACAGCTAAGATTAATCTGTGTTTGATCCGATTGATGCTTCAGAGATTGGCGGTCGCATAGAACTCATTTGGGTTCTATAGCATGGTATGCTGACGCGAGGCCGCACCACTGTTCCCTGTTCCCTGCTATAAATAAAATGGTAAATAAATAATCTGGTTTGATAAATGTTCTTATATTACTTATTGGGATTTCTACTTTTACTATCAGTAGTAGGTATTACGCTTTATTTCGTCACCCCTCGCAGTTATGAGTCGTCTGAGACGGTAGCTAATTCCTACGATGAATGGACTCAAGACGGTATCCTAGAATTTTACTGGGGCGAACACATTCACTTAGGTCACTATGGTTCGCCACCACAGAAGAAAGATTTTTTGACTGCAAAGTCTGACTTTGTCCATGAAATGGTGAAATGGGGAGGGTTGGATAAACTATCTCGCGGTACTACTGTTCTAGATGTAGGTTGTGGCATTGGTGGCAGCACCCGTATTTTAGCAAAAGATTATGGGTTTGACGTTACAGGAATTACGATTAGTCCTAAACAAGTACAACGCGCTCAGGAATTAACCCCGGAAGGAGTTGATGCTAAATTTCAGGTAGATGATGCTCTAGCACTTTCTTTTCCAGATAATAGTTTTGATGTCGTTTGGTCTATTGAAGCGGGACCTCATATGCCAGATAAAGCTAAATATGCTGAAGAAATGATGCGGGTATTAAAACCTGGTGGAATATTGGTTGTAGCTGACTGGAACCAGCGAGACGATCGCCAAAAACCACTCAATTTCTGGGAAAAACCTGTAATGAAACAGTTATTAGAGCAGTGGTCTCATCCTGCTTTTTCTAGTATTGAGGGTTTTTCGGAACTGATAGCAGAAACTGGATTAGTGGAAGGGGAAGTAGTGACAACAGATTGGACACAGGAGACTATTCCTTCTTGGTTAGATTCTATTTGGCAAGGTGTAATTAGACCTCAAGGAATGATTCGTTTTGGTTTATCAGGGATAATTAAGTCTATACGAGAAGTACCTACTTTGTTACTGATGCGTTTGGCATTCGGGAGCGGTCTTTGTCGTTTCGGAATGTTCCGCGCGGTTAAGGTTAGTTCAATATTATCATCAACAGAGAATACTCAAGCTGAAGTAGTTAAAATGTAATGTCGTTTTGTTTAAGATAAATAGTATTTTTGCTGTTGCTTATTTTGCTAACTAGACTTACGCAAATTGACTTTTAAACCACCATATGTAGGGGCGAATGGTATTCGCCCTCTCTATTAGTTAACATCAATTTAATTTATGACAAATTTACAAGTAAAAACTTCAACAGATACATGGATTTCAGCTACTTGGGATGAATATCTCCAAACTATTGAAAATCCCATTTATACTAAAGCAAAATCTTATTATTATCAAGGAAAATTCAGAATAGAAATGTCACCAGTAAGTCACGACCATGCTAGCGATAATACACTTATTTCTATAGCTATTGGTATTTTCTGTAGTCTCAAAAATATTGACAATAAAGGTCTAACTAATTGTAGTTATAGAAAAATCGGATTTCAAGAAGTACAACCAGATATTTCCTACCATATAGGTGACAATGCCAATATTATTCCCTGGGGAACTTCTATTGTAGATTTAGGTACATATCCACCCCCAGATTTAGTTATAGAAATAGCCAATACTTCACTGTCTGATGATAAAGG